>JBOIEG010000211.1:0-15748 GCA_050740915.1 Gammaproteobacteria bacterium
GTCCTTCGGCTGACACGCTACGGTCCCGTCCCTCCAGCCGAGTCATTCGCCCCATCCCTGGACGGCCAGGCGCGTGACTTCCGAGCCCTGTTCCGACATCCGTCGTCACGATCTCGTCACCTGCCCGCGCCCGCCGGTTCGGCTAGGACCGTTCCCAGCGGCCGTCTGACGCCGATCAGTCTGGCGATCATCCTCCCCGTCCCGCCGACCATCAACCATCAGTACGCCACCGTCACCGACCAATACCTCTAAGGCCGATGGCGTCTCACCGGTGGATATCCTCTTGAGATATAACCACGGCAAGGCCGCCGATAATGACTTCGACCGCCTCACATACGGAGGCGCCAACACCGAATTGAACTTCGCCTTACCCCTAGAGCGGTCTCGCACCTTCGGGATCCGCACACCCACCCGACCTATCGGTGTCAATAGCTCGCGCTCCGGTAGATAGCCATTCCTCACCACCGCTTGATGACCATCAAGGGTCTTTACGGTTTCGTAAGTCCCCAAGTAACTCTGCCAACTCCGTCGCTACGGCCTTTTCAATCAACTCCAGCGCCTCTTCCCGCAACAAGCCCTCTAGCGTCATCCCAGGCCCTGCTGGGCTCACCTCAATATCCTTCGTATCTTGCTTCATGGCGTACCTCTTTATTGCTGAACTTTTGATCTCGACAATCAATTCTCAGCAGGGTACGCCGCCTTTTTCAACCTCCCCATACACCAGATCGGACTACGCAGACTATAGCTCTTGATCGGCGCGAAAGGCGACTTTCTCCTTTTCTCCTGATCCTTAAGCTTTCGTGCCGCTCGTCCCGCAAGACGTAACCACACTTAGTTTTCCCCCGAAACGGTGGACAACCTTGTGGATAACCCTTTTATATGGCAGCACAAGCGCTTTATCCCCTTGGCTTTTCCTTACTTTGGGCAATCTTTAAGCGCCATTTGTCCCAGCATTTCGATAAACTCCTTGTAATTCATAACGTTATAAACGGACACCGCCCACATCGCGCTCGGGCCCTGGGCGGGCCAGAAGGCGCTGACTTTACAAACCGTCTCCAGTCAGGCGCTGCCCACAGAGCAACGCTGTGTCAGCAGCAAAGCTTTAGCCTGCATGCCGAGGTGTGGTGTGGCATTAATCAGCGTAACAAACTCGAATACTTGTGCCGCTACTTTACCCGCCTCACCATTACCAATGAACGGCTTATACTCAATCGTGCCTGTAAGGTTGTGCTGCAATTCAAAGGCCCGTACCGCGACGGATATTACCTTATTTGAGCCGTAACTCTACATCGCTCGCGACGGACAGAACGAAGCGCATCGGCAGTAATGGCAACGCTCAGGGCTCGGTCGAGCGACGGCGTCTTGTGCACGGCGAATTCGTAACACCTGCTGAGATAGCTCATCAAGCTCTTGTGCGGTGAGTGATTCGTCCAGCCGTTGTTGGTTAACTTCAAATCGGATCTCCGGTTTGAGGAAATATAATTCGGCCCGCACCGGAGATAACTTCATCACACGCTTCACCGCCAGCGCATAAATCTTCATCTGCAATTCGTACTCTTGAGCCGCGGCTTCGACTTGCTCGGCTGTGATCCGGTTTGTTTTAAAATCAACTACGGTCGCTGCGCCGTCTTCATCAACCAGGAGCTTGTCAATTCGGCCGCGCAGCAGCAATCCGTTCGCCCGGTAGATGAAATCAACTTCGCTTTCGACCCGACCTATATCAGATTGTTGTAGTCGCTCGATTTCGCGGTAAAGCGAGCTGTTCAGATAACGTTGAGCAAGCGGATGGATTTCAGCAACCGCTTGTGCGCGCGCACCGGGATTAAGCGTACCGTTCCGCTCGATAGCCGCAGAGATGACCTGCCCCGAATCTTCTTTACCGTCATACAACTCACAAAACGAGTGAAAGATTTTGCCTCGGTCTGTTGCCGAGAGTCGTCCAGGTCTTGGGTCTTGGGTCTTGGGTCTTGGGTCTGCTTCTCCTGGGTCTCCCTCGTATTGATCGAAGTCCGGCAGGCCGAGGACCGTTTCATAGTAATACTGAAGCGGACAGCGGGCGAACGAAAGCAGTCGTGTGACAGCGAGCGATTGAGAGCCGCCGTCAGGCACCGCCGGCAGGGGCTGCAACCATTGTCCAATCCGTTTGATTTGCTCCGGCGGTGACGGCATGGGCAGGGAAGACAACGGCTGTCCTTGACGAATTTCAGGATAACGATCAACGATTAGCGTTGAACTCTCTCGCAATTGATCGAGATTGAGTTCGCTGCCGGGAGTGATCTTGATGGGAATGCCTTCCCACTCATGAGACTCGCCCAGCGAGGCAGCATTTTCGATTTGCAAAATCGTACAGACCCATTCCAACCAACTTGCCGCTTCACTTAACGAACGGCTGGTTTTGACGTTGGTGGCAGATCCGGCCAGGATCAAATAGTCGCGTGCGCGCGTGGCCGCGACGAACAAGACGCGTTGATTTTCGAACCGCTCGCGTTGCTCAAGGTTGTCTACGACTCGCTGGCGTAGCGCCGTGTCGTGCAGCATGCCGCGCGCGTCGGGAACTTGCAAGCCAACACCGATCTCACGGTCGAATGGTAGCCCGGATGATTTGGGTGTCAGTTTGCGCGCGAGATCCGGAAGAACGACGACGGGGAATTCCAACCCTTTGGCTTTGTGGATGGTCATGAGCTGAACAACGTCTTGCCGGCCCATTTCAGTTTGTGCTTCGGCCTCACGCGTTTCCATCTCGGTGAACTGCTGAATGTAGCGCACGAAGTCCGTAAGAAAGTGCGGGCCACCGGCTTCAAAGCCGCGCGCCAGATCGGTGAGTTTCGCCAGATTTGCGACGCGTTGGGTGCCGTCGTACTTCGTGGCTTGCAGCGCGGCGTAATCCGTCGTCACCAGAATTTCTTCCAGCAAATCCGCCAGCGGTATGCGATTTCTGAGCGAGAGCAATCGCGTGATGATGGCGGCGGCTGCGGAGACGAGCGGGCATTGATCGTCGTTGATCTGTTGGATTTCCTCGTGCCGAAGTAAGTTCGTAAGCAGCGGATGATGATCGACTTGCTGAGATTTGGGATCCGAAATTTGAGATTTGAAATTGGCCACTCGCAGCCAGTACAGCGTTTCATCCGAAAGGCCGAACAGCGGCGCGCGCAACGCCGAGACGAGCGCAATGTCATCCGTGCGGTTTTCCAAAAAACGCATGAGCGCCACAATGTCCTGAATCTCTTCCCGTTCATAAAACCCGCGTCCGGCCAGCACCATGTAAGGAATGCCCGCGCGACGTAAAGCAAGTTCGTAGACTTTGATGTCGGTCAGCGCGCGGAACAGAATTGCGATGTCGCCGAAGCGAACAGGCCGAGTGGTTTCAGCACCATTGGGATTCGACTCGCCGACAAACTTCCCCTGGTCATGAACCATCTCCCACAGTCGTACGGCAATGCGCTCGCCTTCGTGTTCGCGCGCTTCGTCGGCACTGCCGACGTGCTCGCCGATGTCCAGCATCAATTCGACACAAGCCCCGGCTTCGTTCAACGGTCGGTGTGGCCGGCCTGGATGATAGCTAACGTAGCCGAGTTGTTGCATCACCGCTTCGTCTTCGCCGGAGTCGAGTATCATCGCCCGCGAGAAAAACGCGTTGAAGAACGCGACCAATCCGGCCGTGCTGCGGAAGTTCGTGTCCAGTTCGATCGGTTCAGCTCCACGCTGCTGCAACTCGTCCGCTGTTTCATCGAATACTTCAACTTCGGCTCCTCGAAACAGGTAAATCGATTGCTTCTGATCACCGACAATGAACAGATTGATCGAAGACTGCGAATCAAGCGCCGATGCCTGCGGGTCGCCCGGTTGATGACTGCCGATGAGCAAGTCGAGGATTTCTTTCTGTAATCCGTTGGTGTCCTGGATCTCGTCAACCAAAACGAATCGGTATCGTTCGGCATACTGCCGTGCCAGCCACGGATATGTGATGAGCAAGTCGCGCGCCTTCCACTGCAAGTCTTCGTAATCAAGGCTGCGCCGAGCTTCTTTCGCTTCCTTGTAGCGCTCTTCCATCCGGCGTAGTGCTTTGACAATCGTCGTTAGAATCTCCGGCGTGCATCCGTCGTAGTAGACCAATTCGACGCGTTCGAGTTGTTCTCTGTAAGCTTCTGCCGGTTCTTTGAGACGGCCTTTGGAGTGCGGCTTGACGTTCGAGAGGCGTTCCATCATTTCGGAGAATCGGCGCGAGCGTTCAATCGTCGGCGTCGGCGGAAACTGAACCTGATACTTCTCCCACGCCGCTGCCAATTCCTCGACCTGTCGTTGCATCGTCGTTGTTAAATTGTTTTCCGATAGGATTTCGTGAACGCATTGACGCAGCGCTGCCACGGCATCGGCATAAGCCTCTGGTGGGTTCAGAGCGCGACTCGTGCGCGTTTTAAGCTGGTCGAACGTTAAGCCGAGCGAGCGAACTTTCTCGAACAAGCGGACCGATTCGGAAACGAGTTCTTGCCGGCCATACGCCACGACCAGTCGCGCGGCAGCCGCGTCTTGCTCGTTAACCAACGCGGTGACCGTGGCCTGAGCCGCATCGATCAGCAGCAGCCGACTCGTGTAGTCGTCCAGCGTGGCAAACGCCGGATCAACTTTGGCCTGAACCGGATGAACGCGCAAGATGCCGGAGCAGAAGCCGTGAATCGTCGAGATCGTCGCCGATTCGAGTTGTCGTTTGAGGCCGTCCCAGTAGCGTCCGTCGGCGCGCTGGCGGCTATGGCCGGCCAGTTCGCCCAGCTTTTGCCGGAGGCGTTCTTTCATCTCGTTAGCGGCTTTGTTCGTGAATGTGATGGCGACGATTTGATCGAGGCCGGCCTGCCGTTGGCGCAAAATGTGAATCACACGCTCGACGAGCACACGCGTTTTGCCTGCGCCGGGGCCGGCGGTGACGACGCAGTGGCGGTTGAGTTGCTCAATCGCTCCCTGTTGGTTTTCAGTGAATTGATGTTCAGGCATCGTCTGTAGGTTTTTGCTCCTCGACGGTGAGCTTTCGTCTGATTCGGTTCTTGTCAAAGCGGCATACCGTGCTGTAGACACATCGCGGACAGCACGACTGCTCCTTTGGCGCGACGCGGAAGTCACCGCGCCGCATGCCGTCAACGTACCGCCAGGCATATCGCTCGGCGAGCCGCAGCACGGTTTCAAAATGTGGCGGATCAACATTGGCGCCGGCACGACCCGTCAAGCCGGTGTAGCCTTGCCGATCCGCTCGATACAACCCGTTCAGTCGCTTGCCGTCGCTGATGGCATAATAGCCGCCGCCAATGACGCTTTCACCCTCGTTCAAAAATATCTCACGGATCGCGCGGATGTACAAAGGAATTTGCAAATCGCGTCCTTCTTCCATGTCGGCGCGACTGAATCCCCGCGACGATTTGTAATCATAGGCGACGAACTGCCCATCCGATGAACGATCCACACGGTCGATCCGGCCACGGATGCGGATCGCATCGTCGCCGCGCTGTAATGTCAAATGTTGGGGCCGCAAGGCTGAATGCGTCTTTTCAGGATCAGTCATGCCGAAGCCGAGCTCGAGCCAGTGCGGCTGCACGCGATGCGGCGCGACCTGCTCTTGATACTTGACCTCGGCCTCCAAAAAATTGAGCGCGACATCCGTCAGGTCGGCTTTCTCCAATTTCCACAGCGCCGGATTGAGCGGCAACGCCAGGTGTTCATATGCTGTCAGAAGGTCTGTTGAAAGTTTGCGCATTTCCTCTCGATACTCGTCCAAACGTTCCGGGATCAGCGATTCATCTGTGTGGCCGTGTAAGAACTCATAGAGAATGTCGTGCAGCAGCTTCCCTTTGTCCACAGCGAGCAAATCGAGCGACGCTTCTTCACGCGGATCGAGTCGCAAAATCCTTTGAGCGAAGAACTGAAACGGGCACGCGCCGTAGGTGTTGAACTGGCTGGCCGAATAGATTCGCTCGCGACTGAATCGTTGCCGCAGTTGCCGCAGAATCGCCGGGTCGCCCAACAGGCCGTCAAACGGACCGAACATCGGGCCGTCGCGCTGCGCTTCGATGTCGAGCCGCGCAAATACCGACGGACGCAAAATTCTTTCATCGAGCGAGGCGTTGTAGAGTTCCAACAACAGCGGCTCGTCTTCGCGAGGCATCTGCCACAGCCGGGTGAGTACCGCGCGGGCTAGTTCTATCGGCGTCGAAACGCGGTCCAGCTTCATCGTGCTCGCCGTCAGATATTCGACGTTGATGGTGCTTTCGTTGTCAACGCGATAGACCTGTCGCACGTCTTCGATGAATGAAGAAGGAATCGTTTCCTCCTTGTCGCCAACAACGCGCGGATAGCTGAGGTACAACCGCTCCGTTGCTTGACACACCGCTTGATAGAAAAAGTGCGCTTCCTTCTGACGGAATTCGGTTGGCAACAGGCTTTCCAAAAAGAGTCCGGCGTTAGCCAGGATTTCCCGTTCCTTCGACGGGTAGACCCAATCTCTCGGCGCCGACTGCGGGAAGCGGCCTTCCGTCAGTCCGGCAACGAACACCGCGCGGAACGGCAACGCTCTGGCTCTTGTGACTTCCAACACGAATACGCCGCCGGGGTCGCCTCGTTGTGTGAGCAACGATGCTCGCGCTAGGAGGTGACTGAGCAAATTCTTAAACGTGATGACGTCGGTTCTCTCTAAATGGATGTTCGGGTCGCGCGATATGTGTTCGACTTGCGCCAGCACTTGCTGCATCTTCTCCAAGCCGCGCAGATCGCGAGCGATGTTGCCTAAATCCTGTTCCGCTATGCCTGCGGATCGAAGCTGCGCTTGCAAACGTAGGCGGAGGCCGAACGCTCTGAGGGCGTCCTGAAACGTTGCGACTAACTCACTGATTGTCGCTCGTTCGGGAATTTTCAGCAACGTATCTCGCATGGCGGTGACAGCCTGAATCGCTCCTTCAAGTTGCGCCGCGCCGCGCTGGAGCCGTGCTGCTTCCAGTTCGATTTCTTCCGGGTCAATCGTGCGCGCTTGGGCTCGTTCCAACTCGCGTTGTTTCAACCGCAGCAGGCCCTTGGCTCGTTCCAGCCATTCTTTCGTTGTCAGTTGAACGCCGACAACGAGCATGGCGTTGTCCACGGCGTCGCGATCAATCGGGCAGAAACTTTCGAGGTAATCGTTTTTGAGTAGTGCGACGAAGCTGTCCGCCCGCAACCAGCCACAGCGGCTCTCCAGCACTTTCAGAGCGGCTTTGACTGACGGGATCGTGGTGACCATTTCGCGCAGGTCGAGCGCGCAGGGAATGCCTTCGTCGGCAAACACGCGCCGAATCGTTTCGGTGTAGCCTGATGGCTCGCGCACGATGACAGCGATGTCGGCCGGCCGGAATCCTTCGTCGAGCACGAGATGTTTGATCTCTTTGGCCAGCTCGCGAGCTTCTTGCATCATGTCCGGCGCCGATAGGATTTTGATCGGCGGCTGGCGGCGGGACGGCGAAGGATCGGCATGGAACAGATTCACGCAGAGCGCATCGAGGTCGGCATGATGGGGCACGGCTCCGGGCGGTCGCTGCGCGCAGTCGAATCCCAGTTGCTCAAAGAACTGACGCATCTCGTTGATCGGTTCGGATACGGTCGGATGGCGATGATCCATCGAGAGATTGACAACCACCTCCGGCATACGGATCGCCAGATAGTGAACTAAATTCTTTTGAATCGGTGTCAGGTCAAAGAAGCCGTCAATGAACAGCGTCTGCACATGCTCCAGCCACGTCGGTAACCCCGGCTCACCCGCCAGCTTGTCGCGCACCACGACATAGGCGTCGTCTTGATCCATCAGGCGTCGCCGGCCGAGCACGTCTTGATAGGCTTCATAGATTTTCGCGACGTCCTGATCGCGTTCGTCAATGTGTGCGACGGCTTCGATGAACTCGCGGAACTCGTCCGGACGCTGGCTGGCTCGCTTGAGTTGACCGATGATTTCGCCGATGGCATCCACACAACCGGGCAGCAGGGCGATGTCGGTCAGGTGCTTCAGCGCCTTCTCTTCGACGAGCCGTCCCATGACTTGCTCGATGAGGAAATACTTCGCGCCGTCGTCAATGACCGTGAGGTCGGCGTGAGCCAGTGTGAGAATGTATCGCACCAGCCCGTCGAACAAGAACACCGGCAGTCGGTAACAACCCTGAACGCGCTCGCCGTCAATGATCCTCGCCACGATGTGGTCCAGTAGAGGCCGCGTGGAAACAAGGTAGATGAACGTCTTTTCACGCCCGGCCAGAACGGCCTCCTGACAGCGTTCGATGAATTGCTGCCGGTTCATGCCCAATACGGGTTCGGTCCAGATTTCTTTTCTCATCATGTGCCCGTGGCATTATAGCATCGGCCCGGTCCGATAAAAACAGTATGGAGAACAACCGCATACGCGCGCCCCGTGTCGCCGCCGGTCGGAGGACGGCCATCAACCATCAGCTTTTAGTTGAGGGCCGCGGGCCAAGCCACAGAAAGCTCCGTAACCTCGAACAAGCATATCGTTACCTGATATTGTGTGATGTAAAGCGCAGATGCACACAAAACAACTCGAAGCACGGATGCCACACCAATTCCAACCCTTTCAATCTCGAAACCTGATCTGTCAATCAGATCGCTTGCCACAGCTTTTTGAGGATGGACCACACGACATCGGAAACCGTGTGCATCGCCGCGCCGAACCACAGCCCGGCAAACGCGGCCCAGAAATATTCCTTCTCGGTGCGGCGCAAGAACTTGCCGAGGTCGAGGCTGACGCGCGTGAACTCTTCGCTCCACGTTGTCTGCACGCCGTAAAGATACCGCTGCCGCGCATAGAGCACGGCGGTTGAGAGTACGACGGTCACGGCGATGAAGTAGAGCACGCGGAAAGCGGTGCTCAGCATTAGGCCGTGTGAGAGGCGCGAGCGATGGCTGAGGGCGACCATGTACGGATACCAGATGAACCGCAGCGGCCCCCAGCGTTTGTATTGCTTGCTGTAAAGATCGAGGTCCGGCCCGAACATCAGCCCGGCGAAGATCGTTGCCGCCGCCGCCACCAGCGCGACTAACGGGCGTCCCCAATACATCATCGCCGCCACAAAAGCTACGGGCGAGATGGCAAAGGTGATGAGATCATGTGTGCGTCCAGACGGCATACGCTCTTCTTCTCAGCCTACGCGCTCGGCGCCGTTCACAGCGCGAGCCGCATTCAGACGTATCCACCCTTGCTGTTCATGCCTGAAATGAAAAACGTCTGGATGAAGCAGCTTGGCCAAAATCTCCAGCGATTCCACCAGCCACAGGCCCGGACGATTGAGGTATTCTCTATTAGAACGGATTCTGTTGATAGTGTCTCAAGCCGTTCATCGAGGCCGAGACGAGCAAGTGCTCCAACCAGTTCTCAGAGCGTAGCGCTTGCTGTTGAGACGCTCGGCCAGCCAGCGTTGTCCCTGGTGCTTTCTCACCGTTCACAGTGACGAGGGACAGAAGTTCCCCAGCAACGTCAGGGCGCGCACGCGTAACTCGGCCGACATCAATGTGCCGTGGAAACACTGGCGGTTAAAGCAGGCTCGGTCGAGAAACTTCATCAACTGAACGACCCTTTTACTGGTCCGATGCGCCCTGTGGTGATCATAGCTTCGACTGAACTGCGCGCACTTATCACATAGATCCAATGTATGGTTCTTCATCGGCGAGTCGGGTAGCGTTCGCTTGGCCCACTCCCGAAGCCGGCGCAGGGGTTGGGCAAAGGCAGCCTTGTTAAGCGCATGGTGCGCCTGCCAGACGCTCTCCCGTACCTGATCGAAGACCTCGGCCAGGATTTTAGTGGTGCGGTCGCGGATTTTCAGAAACGCGTGCAGGAAACCCAGGATCACCGTGATCGTTGGAAACAGTGTCTTCCGCGCCTTGGGGGGCAGGCCAGCCGTCGGTATGGACTGTTTCGGGCGCATAGTCCTGATCGACCGCCTTGACTTCGTCGGCAAACACCGCATAGGCATCCGTCGACGCCGCCTCTGAGGCCGCCCCCACTACCGACGCCCCCAGGATATACTCGCCACCGGCGGTCGTGGCGATGTAGATCCGCTTCCCGTCCAAACGACTGTGTTTTTCGTCGGCACCAAGTCGGGGGGCAACCGCGCCGGGCGTTTGACCGTGGTGCCGACCACATTGAATCGGCTCAGAGTTTGTGAAAAAACCTACTGCGCTCGGGATCTCGCGTTCCGGCGGTGCTCGGAAGCCTCATGTATTTCAATATACACTGCGGTTCCTGCGCTCCGGCGGAACGCGACCTTCCTTCGCTCGCGACGGTTTTTTCACAAACTCTCAGTCCCTACCCATGCATCGCATCCCGGCGACAGACATAGGCAATGGCCCAGCACAGGACATGAAAGCGCATCAACAACAACGCCTTCTCCACCTCCGCTACCGTTGCGCTCATGTAGGGCATAACCAACGCTGGCGCCATGGTAAAAATGTCCTTACCACACTGAGACGAATACGGCGGCAATCCAGGTGTTGCTTGCGCGATGGGTCAGTAAACCCATCTAAGGATTTGTGACAAAATAACTTTTACAAATTCTCAGGCGAGATAGTGTAATTCAAATCTCCGTGGAACCTATCTTGGGGTTTATGCAGCGACTCGCTGGGCTGGTTCCCCGTCCGCGGTTGCATTTGATCCGCCTTCATGGGGTGTTCGCTATCGACATCGGGCAGTGTCCCCAATGCGACGGAGCCTTGAAGATCATCGCCACCATCGAAAATCCCGTGGTGATCGCCACTATCCTTACCCATCTCGGGTTGTCCGCCCGGGCACTGCCCTGAGCACCAGCGCGGCCATTCGCATTACCGCCAACGGCCTTATTCCCAGCCAGTCGCTCACCTTTAAACAAGAGCATTTAGTGCAGGCTTCCAGGAGTTGTTGAAAAATCGCTAGCCATGATGCGACATTTCTCGTATGCTTTCTGCGGAAAGCTGGCTCAATACCAGACTGACGTCCCTTAAAACGAGGTTTCATCGGGGGGAAAGCGTGGACGTCGATCACGCATACATCCACAACGGAGTCTCTCGTGAACGCACGCCCGCTGCGATCGCGCGATGTGTGAGGGATTCACTTCAAGCCTACCTTGACGATCTCGATGGCCATGAAGCCGGCGACATCTTCCAGATGGTCATCTGCGAAGTGGAACGGCCCCTGTTGGAGGTGGTCATGAATCATGCCGGAGGTAATATCGCGCGCGCGGCCCGGATATTGGGGATCAACCGCGTAACACTACGCAAGAAACTAAAGGAATATGACCTAATACCATAGGCAATGTGCTAGAGGAGAAGACCAGCAATATCATTGACATAAAAGAATTCGTCCGAGCGGAGCAAGTAGACCGCCTGTTTGTGGAAAAGGCCTATTACCTGGGCCCGGACAAGGGCGGAGCGCGCGCTTATCGCCTGCTTGCACAAGCGCTGCGAAAAACGGATCGGGCGGCGCTCGCAAAGTACGCCGCACGGGGCAAGGAATATTTGGTTTTGGTGCGCGCCGCCGAAGACGGTTTGCTCATGGAACAGCTGCATTACGCCGAGGAGATCAGACCCTTTTCCGAGGTGCCGGTGGGCGAAGTGGAGGTCAAGGAAGAAGAGCTGCGGCTCGCGGTGCATTTCATTGGGTAGGCGGCGTCGGTTAAGTTCCTTCCCGAGAAATACAAAGACAGCGCGCGCGAGCGGATCTTAGAATTGATCCAGCGCAAGGTGGATGGTGAAGACATCACGGTAACCCTAGCCTACGAGACCGAGCACAAGATCATCGACCTCATGGAAGCACTCAAAGCCAGCATAGCGGCCAGTGGCGGTGCGGCGCTGAAGCGCAAACCGACAAAGCGAGCCACGCCAAACCGCCCTTGGGGCCAAGCGCACGGCACACACCAAATAGCTCGATTAAGTTCGCGGCAACGATGAGCGGCTTCACGACCAAAGACGTGGCCCGCTTGTTGGGGATCTCGGAGCAGAGAGTCCGCTCCTTTGCGCGCCAGGGGTTTCTTACGGCCGCGCGCGGCGCACGCGGAGAGTATCGCTATTCCTTCCATGACGTGATCGTTTTACGCGCGGCCAAAGAGCTGTTGGATGCCAATCTCCCTCCACACAAGGTATCGCGCGCTCTTCGCGCCTTAAAACAACGACTCCCCCGCGGCCGGGCCTTATCCTCGGTACGCATCGCGGTCTTAGGCGATGAGGTCGTGGTGCGCGACAGCCACCGGTCTTGGCATCCGGAATCTGGCCAATTAGCGTTCGACTTTAGCACCGAGAAAATGGCTGGCCAGGCCGCTCTCCCTCCACACAAGGTATCGCGCGCTCTTCGCACCTTAAAACAACGACTCCCCCGCGGCCGGGCCTTATCCGCGGTACGCATTGCGGTCTTAGGCGATGAGGTCGTGGTGCGCGACAGCCGCCGGTCTTGGCATCCGGAATCTGGCCAGTTAGCGTTCGATTTTAGCACCGAAGAAATGGCTGACCAGGCCGCTGTTATCGTTCGTCGCCTCGCCGATAACGCTCGTCACGGCGGGAACATGAGCAGCGCTGATTGGTATCGCCTGGGGGTCGATCTAGAGTCGGTGTCTGCCGTTGCAGAAGCAGAGGCCGCCTATCGTCAGGCGATTGCGCTGCAACCCAGCAAGGCAGCCGCGCATATTAATCTCGGGCGCTTGTTGCACGAGGGGGGCTTGATTCAGGAAGCCGAATTGCACTATAGGTTGGCCATAACGGCGCAGCCGGAAGACGCCACGGCGGCCTTTAACCTGGCCATTGTGCTAGAGGATCTGTGCCGTGTGGATGAAGCGGCCCAGGCTTACAGGCGGGCTATCAAAGCGGATCCCGACTTTGCCGACGCCCACTACAACCTCGCCCACCTCTACGAACGATCAGGTGCGCGGACAGCCGCCATACGCCATCTGGCGCGTTACAAGGCCCTGACAAAAGACGAATAGAGCGGGACCTAACAGTGCTCGGCGAGATCCAGAAATTGTCTCGCCAATCTTGGGCCGTCGGCTTTGTGTTTGAAAAAGACGTAGGCCGTCTCCCAGGGTTGGTCTCGCACTCTTTTCGCCCAGCGTTTTAAGCCGTCCTCCGTGTAACCATCCTGGCGCAGGCGCAGATATCGCCAGCTCCCATGACCCAGTTCCGGGATCTCGGTTTGGGACCCCGAATCGGATACACAAAAAGCAAAATCCCATGAATCATGCCGGAGGTAATATCGCGCGCGCGGCCCGGATATTGGGGATCAACCGTGTAACGCTACGCAAGAAACTAAAAAAATATGACCTAATACCATAGGCAATCGCAAGCCAGCCCCGCAATATCTCGGTTAGCAGCCATGGCGTGTTCGAACCCAACGCCAAGCGGCGTCCCGCGATCATTCCGAGCGCGCCGGCCAATGCGAATGCACACTCAGCTGACCACAGTGAGACACCCCATCCCTAGGCGCCGGCCCGCATGAGGCTTTCGCCCAACTGCTCAAACGGGTGCTCGCTATCGACATCGAGCAGTGTTCCCAATGCGGCGGCTCCTTGAAGATCATCGCCGCTCCTTCGACAGGCTCAGGACAGGCATCGAAGATCCCGCAGTGATCGCCACTATCCTCACCCATCTCGGCTTGTTCGCCCGGGCACCGCCCCGAGCACCAGCGCGGCCGTTCGCATTACGGCCAACGGCCTCATTACCAGCCAGTCGCCCACCCCATCCGGTTCTCCTCACTGAGCCGACAACCCTCTTGGCCCGCACCCGCGCGAGAGGCCAAAACGTCCCAAAACTTAGCGCTAAGGGCGTTTATTTTTCCTATACGCACGGACCATGCAGGGCCCCGTGACGCGAGCGGTCGACCGGCATCCGCACGGTTAAGTGAAGTCGGAGAGGTTTAACGCCCCACAGAGGTAACGAGCGGCACGCCCCTTGCCGGCCAGGGACGGCTTGCAAGGGGTATGACGGGAGCGGTTCGGAGGGCGGGGGCAGGATCTGCGTTTAGCGCTCTCTTATAGCTGCAACCAAAGACCGATCGTCGTTCTTCGGGTTATTCACGCGCGTGTTGATGGATAGGCAGCCATCCGCTCCACCGAATAGGGCCGGAGCAGTGGTTCCACCAGGTGCGGCTCCTTTAGCGTCCGGGTCTAGCCACAGCTCGTAGTCCGCTGGGTCCAGGATCACCGGCATCCGATCATGGATGGCTCCGATCAGCTCGTTTGCCTGAGTCACGATGATGGCGCAGGAATCGATGATCTCCCCGCCGCCTTCCCAGTGCTCCCAAAGGCCCGCGAAGGCGAAGGGTTGTCGGTCCTTGAGGCGGATATAATAGGGCTGCTTGCGGCCATCCAACCGCTTCCATTCGTAGAAACCGTCCGCCGCGATGAGGCAGCGGCGCTGCCGCAAGGCATGCCGGAACGATGGCTTGGTGGCCACCGTCTCGGCTCTGGCATTAATGGTGCTATAGCCGGTCTTGGGCTCTTTGGCCCAGAGAGGAATCAAGCCCCAATGCAGCGTCACGAGCTCGCGGCGTCCTTGGGGGGTAGTCCTCGCGGCGAGCGCCGCTTGGGTGGGCGCGACGTTGTAGCGCGGGATCAGGCTGAAATCATCCTGTACGCCGAAAAGCGTGCCGAATTTGTGGACAGGCGAGAATCGGGCAAAGCGGCCGCACATGTAAGCTAAGGCACATTCAGGATCATGAACTGTATTTTTACACAGTTATAGTAACGGTGTAAACCAGACATGACACACGACAACTCGACAGGCATCTATCGCACGGATAGCGATCGCAACGGCACGCACGGCTGGACCGTGTTCGCGCAGCGCCACAGGAGTGTGTTCACCAAGCACTTCGCCGATGGCGTGCACGGGGCCAAAGCAAAGCCTACTGGGCTGCCAGTAAACACCGGGAGTATTTGATCAGGAAGCACCCAGGGCTCACGCGCGCCGAGTACGCCAGCATCCTGCAGAGAAATAACATCTCGGGAGTGCCAGGCGTCTGCAAATACCAGAGCGGGCATTGGGTTGCCTTCTGGCTAACAGCTTTAGGGAAGACCCGGAGCGTGAAGTTCTCGATCGCGAAATACGGAGAAAAGAAGGCCTTCGAGCTCGCGGTCAGAGCGCACCGGCGCGCGCAGAATAACCACACGCGCCAGTATGTTGGGGGAAATGCGGGCAGGGCTACCGCATCTCCTGATCCTTAGGTTTTGGTGCCTCTGCCCGTCTGGCAAGGCTTTCATCTATCCACCGAAACGGTGGATAACCTTGGGGATAACCCTTGTGATGGCAGTACGAACGCTTTATCCCTCGTGGCTTTTCTTCACTTTGAGTAATTTCTAAGCGGTATTTGTCGCACCATTTTTGCAAACTCCTTGCAATTGATACTGTTATACATAGACACCGTCACCAATCGCATTTTCAACGAATTGGAACGAGGGACTGGTCCTTGGGTGAGGCCCTGGAAAACCCCGCTACCGTGTAACGTGGTATTGCAGAGGGAGTATTCCGGCGTGAATATTCTGCTGCTTTGGTCTGCACCCCATGCACAACCCGCCTGGCTCACGTTCAAGGAAGCATGGGAATTAGGCGGGTATGTGGTGTCCTTTCGGCAGGTCTGTGGAGGCGCCGTCAGATCCGCCTTGGCCGAGATTCCAGTGCGCCTATCGAGGCGTAGAATCCGAGCCAGGACTGTGCGCGAGAGGACAGCTATCTGGCCTGCGGGTAGTCGATTAGCGCGGAGTTCCGAGGAATAACGGAAGCGCTC
>JBOIEG010000212.1:0-8146 GCA_050740915.1 Gammaproteobacteria bacterium
GCTCGGGATCTCGCGTTCCGGCGGTGCTCGGAATCCTCATGTATTTCAATATACACTGCGGTTCCTGCGCTCCGGCGGAACGCGACCTTCCTTCGCTCGCGACGGTTTTTTCACAAACTCTCAGAGCTACTGGACTCCTCAAACCTCCAGCCTCCAGCCTCCAGCCTCAACGCTCCTACCTGCGCTCCGGCGGAACGCGACTTCCCTTCGCTTGCAACGATTTTTTCATAACCTCTCACCGTGCATCGACTTCTCACCCGCCTGACCTCCGAGGTGGATAGGCCCTGTCGGATAGCGCCCTACACGCTTGATCAAGTACAGAAGCAGGCCATCTCTCCCCGCTTTCACCCTCAGCCGCACGACTGCGGGGGAAGGCTGGGTCGCTGCTTGCAGCGAGCGAAATAATACCCCCATACCACCTCCTACCTCCGCGGCGAGTTGTAGGCGGCGCGAGGTTTTCGACCCGACCGCATCCAACCAACCCAATACGGCGCCGCACGCGCTTGAACGTAAGCTCTGTTCAAGCGCCCACAGCTTGTCCTCTTCGCTGGACGCACGAATCAATAGTATCTTGGAGAGATCCACACCCATAGCGACCAAGGTCGGAGCATAGGGGATATAAGGTGGCGAAACCCACGCTAAGCACAAACGCAAGCGGCTCAGTTGGGCCAGGGCTGACATGAGCACATACAAGGCAGCCCCACTTGCATAAGCCTCACTCAGGAT
Source organism: Gammaproteobacteria bacterium (assembly GCA_050740915.1). GTDB lineage: Bacteria > Pseudomonadota > Gammaproteobacteria > JBOHHR01 > JBOHHR01 > JBOHHR01. The sequence goes on from JBOIEG010000212.1 coordinate 727, forward strand.
CTCGATCAACCGGCCCTTAGGCCAACCTTGCCCTGGAAGTAAGGCGTCCAGTTCATCGAACCCTGTGGAGATGCATCCATGGTCCGGGCCAAAAGATCCTCCTCCCCGCCATAAGCCGGGATGTTCGATAGAAACACGGCGGTTCATTTAGACGGGTTGTTACGCAGCACGCCGACCACCAACCCCTCGATGGTGAAAGACTGTTTGCGCAAATCGACCTCAATAGGAGGAAAACTCGGATTTTCAGACAGTAACCGAACTTGAGTGCCCCGGCGGCGGAACCGCTTGACGGTTACTTCGTTTTCCACACGCGCCACGACGATCTGGCCGCTACTCGCCTCCCGGGTGGTATGCACCGCCAATAGATCGCCATTTAATATGCCCACATCGCGCATGCTCATCCCCTTCACCCGCAAAAAGTAATGCGCGCGCGGCTGAAACAGCCGTGCATCGACGTTGTAATAAGCCTCGATATGCTCCTCCGCTAAAATAGGATTGCCGGCGGCAACACGCCCCACTACAGGCAGGCCTGCCCGTTGTTTTTCTTCCCGCAGTCGAATACCCCGCGATGCCCCGGGCAGTAGCTCTATTGCGCCCTTGCGCTGCAGAGCTCTGAGATGGTCTTCCGCTGCATTGGGTGAGCGGAAACCCAGTTTATCGGCGATTTCCGCCCGTGTGGGTGGAAAACCCTCGGTTTCTATGAATTTGCGGATCATCCGCAAGATCTGCGCCTGCCGTTTGGTGAGTTTTTCCATTGGGTTACACCTCTCTTCTGTTATCTTCTGCGAAAAGCAGTCTGGCATTATATACAGGATTGAAACTAAAGCAAGCCTCGATAAGCATCCTCCTTTCCATAAACCCAAAACTGCTAACATCAACACTGTCTATCATTCATCCAGCGGTGCACTGCAAAAACTTCACAATCTACCGATCTAGCCACCCAAAGACGCAGCTCACAACGACTTACATGTGAATGATTTTCTTAGCAATACTCTGCCATGCTCCGGTGCCAAGCTGCGCAAGAAAAGGAACGTCCATTTTTGTTACCCAAGGCGCGACGCTTCCACCGAAATCTCCCCTTCCACCGAGGAGTGTTATACTGACATAGTGGGTGATGGCGTTCGCTACCCGCCGGAGCAGATCCGGGACCGCTTACACCGCCTGGTGTTCTACGTTGCCGGCGTCTTAGGCCCGCGTTTTCAGCACGCTTTCTTGCGCTCTTTCTTCGCCCTGAAGTACAAACACACCGATCCCTGGTCTTTCGATGCAACGCCTTACCAAGCCACGCATTTCGCCAATACGCTGGCGCTCATACCCAAGCGCTCATACCGACGGGCCCTCGAAATCGGCTGCGGAGAAGGCACATTCTCGCTCCGGCTATTGCAAGAGCGAGAGGTTCTGGAATTTATTGGGGTGGACATATCCCCTCACGCTATACAGCGGGCGACCGCACGCTGCACTTTCTTTCGGCAAGCACGGTTCTGCGTACAGAATATCTTAAGGGCCCAGCCTCCCGGACCGTTCGACCTCATCGTCATCGCGGAGACCCTGTACTATCTGGGCGATACCGTTTCCTCCCTGGCTGAAACCGTCGCCCGCCTGCTCTATCCGAAGGGGATTTTGGTTCTCGTAGACCCTTGGCCGGATGCTGGGGCCCTACATGCGCACTTCGTACAACACGCTTCGCTCACACGCCTCCAAGAGGCCGTGCAGGAAGACCGCTTGAGACCATTTTGCGTCTCGACCTTGCAGCGGACGCCTTAATCGAGCGCAACCTCTATCCTACTGGCCGAGCTTCTTTTCGCCGGTTTACTGCGACGAACCGTGACAGAAAGATGGGTATTGGGCGACAAACTCAGGGGCACTTCGATTAATTCGAAGTGTCCGCGGATGGAATTTTTCGAAGTGCCCTCAGTTAAAAGCTCGCGCTTATTGAGCAAGACCAGGAGTCCTTTCGCACATTCACGGCACCGGATCACAACCGCCGGGATGCCAGAGATGACAACGGCATACCCGCTTAGCGGCGAGTGAGCCACCACGCCACAGGCCATAACGCTCGATGGCCTCGCGGGCATACTCTGAGCAACTTGGCCAAAAACGGCAATGTCTTCCCAGGAGCGGGCTTATCCAGTACTGATAGCTGCGGATCAGCATGCCGATTATCCTTCGGGGGGCTAGCAACGCACGGATGTTCATCTTTTGAGCGCTCATGTCGCTCCCCGATAACCACCTCGACGCATCCGCAATAGTGCGGTAGAGACAAGGAAACAGCCGCCGGCAAGCACAACGATGGTGGCGCCTGCCGGCAGATCCGGCTGGTAAGAAAGCATGATGCCCCCAGTGGTGAAGGCCGCGCTAAGTAACGAGGCGAGGAACATGATCCCCTTTACGGAATTGGCATAAGCCGCTGCGATGGTCGGGGGCAATGACAGCAGCGCGATCACCAAGATCAAACCGACCACCTGAATTAACAGCACTACCGTAAGCGCGACCAGGCACAGCAGCAGCATATAGAAAAACTCGGTGTGAATGCCTCGTGCACGAGCGAACTCCTCGTCGAAGGCCACCGCCAGAAATTGCTTATAAAACAACACCACCGCCGCAAGAATCAACAGGTCCAGGCACGCCATCAAGAGCAATTGCTCGCCCGAGACGAACAAGATGTTGCCAAACAAATAAGCCATCAGGTCCGTGTTGTACCCCGGTGTGCGTGCGATGAACAGAACGCCTATGGCCATCCCTAGCGCCCAAACAGAGCTGATCAGCGTGTCCTCGTGCTGCTTCGCCCGCAGGCTGATCCCGCCGATCAACAAGGCCGCGATCATGGCAGCCATCACCGCCCCAAGGATGGGTGGCTTATCGTAGAAACGAGCGACGCCCAGACCGGCCAGCACGGCATGGGCGATGCCCCCAGCGAGGTACCCTAAGCGTTTTACCACCACATAAGTGCCGATGACGCCGCAGCCCACGCTCGCGAGCAAACCTGCCACTAGGGCGTACTGCAAGAACCGATGTGTGGTCAAAGCGTCGATAAAATCGAGCATCAGTGCAGGTGTTCGATCAGGCTGACGTGGCGGCGGTACAGCCGTTCGATAGCATCGCTCGTCAGCTCCGAGGGGTAATGGCAAAAAAGCGTTCGGTTCAGGCAAGCAACACGTGTCACATAGCCCGAGATAAACCCGATATCGTGTGAGACAACAACAATCGTAAGCCGCCGGTTCAGCCTTTTCAGCAGATCAAAGATATCCTCCTCCATGCGCAGATCGATGTTGGCTGTGGGTTCGTCCAGAACCAGTATCTCGGGCTGACTGGCGAGCGCCCGCCCGACCAGCACACGTTGAAGCTGACCGCCGGACAGCGTTTCGAGGCGCTGCTTTCGCACAGATAGCAATTCTGTGGCCGCCAGAGCCTGCTCTACGATGCCCTGATCTTCTTTGCGATATCCCCCCAAGGGCTGCGTCTTGCCTAGCCGGCCCAGCATTACCGCTTCTTCCACGCAAAGAGGAAAGTCTCGTGCAAAGGTCACATGCTGGGGACAGTAGCCGATGAGTTGACGGCCCTTAGCCGCCGTCTTGCTCAGAACTGTGATCTTCCCGCTGCTCGGTTTAAGCAAGCCCAGCATCAGTTTCAACAAGGTGGTCTTGCCTCCTGCGTTCGGCCCGACCACGCCGAGAAACTCTCCGGCCCGGATCTCCAAATTAACCCGTTCCAACACCGGCGGGCCACCGTAGGAAAAGCTCACTTGCTCGAACGTGATCTGCACCTCGTTCAAGGACTACCCCGCAGTGCCCGCAAACTGCTGCGCCACGCGCCGGATGTTTTGGATATAGTCTTCGGCCAAGTGATCGATCTCGCGAACCTCAGCCCCGATCTCGCGGGCAATGGTTTCGGCAGGGTGTGTGCTACGCCGCCTCTGCACGAACACGATGCGAACGCCTTCCGCCCGGGCACGAACCGCAAGCGCCGCAACCGCTTTGGCGCCCGGCTCTTTGCCGTCACGTTCGATGGGGATCTGTTCCAGCCCGTACGCCGAAGCAAAATATGCCCATGAAGGGTGAAACACGAGGAATTTCTTGACCGCCACGTTCTTTAAGATCCCGCGGATCTCGCGATCGAGGTGATCGAGATCGGTCTCGAAACGCTTGAGGTTAGCGACATAGTCAGCCACGTGTCCAGGGTCCAAAGCGGCCAAGACATCGCGAATTCCCCGGGCGATGATCTTCACCCGGCCGGGATCGGTCCACACATGCGGGTCGACTTCACCTCGCGCAAAGTAAAGCGGCGCGATCCCCTGCCGGGAGTCAGCGATCCGCATTTTCGGGTTAACCGCGGTGAAGCGAACCAGCCACACGTCTTCAAACGGAACGCCGATCCGGAAATACACCCGCGCTTCGGCGAGACTTGCCAACTGCCGGGGTGTTGGCTCGTAAACCTCCTCGCTCTGCCCCCGACCCACCATCACCCGTACATGCACGTGCTCGCCTCCCACTTGTTCGACAAAGTATTTCTGCGGCGGGATGGTCACAAATACGGATATCGGCCCGGCGATCGACCACTTGGCGAAGAATACGCACAGTAGCGCGAGGACAAGGGGGTACCGCATGGTGTTAAATGGTGAAATCAGTCTCATGCGCTAGGTCTTGTGCGGGTGCGGCGGTGCTGTCTAGTGTTGCATAAAGAACATCGCCCGGCGATTTCTATGGTTTCATGATCCACCCTAAACCCAAGCTGTCGTGCTTTCTCTGCAAGCAGCTGGGAGACCTGTGGATCATCGAGCTCTGCCACACTGCCGCAGTCCTCGCAGATAAGGAATTGACTCGAGTGCAATTGCTTGGGTTGACCGCAACCGACATAGGCGTTATGTGACTCGATCTTGTGCACTAGCCCTGTTTGCAACAAAAAATTCAAGGCCCGATATACCGTGGGCGGCGCCGCGCGCCGATCTTCGGCGCGTAGCTTATCCAGCAAGTCATAGGCCTTGACCGGTTCGTGGCTGCCCCAGATCAACTCCAGAACCCGCCGGCGGATCGCCGTGAGGCGCATACCCTCGGCCAGGCATTTCGCTTCGGCGGCCGCCAAGGCCTGCTGAACGCAACGCCCGTGTTCATGCGCCGGATTTTCGAATCGACGCAATACTCGGTTCTTCATCATTTGGAAATGTTATAGCGTGTTACCATCAAATACAATTGACTATTGATTCGATGAGATGTTATAACGTTATATAAGATCGATCCACGGCATACAATTTTGGGTCGCGATCATAGGGGCACCCCTGTTGATGGCAACAAGCGTGGGGAGAGAAAAATGTTAGCGAGACTATGCTATGGTTGTTCGTGAGCCTAGCAACGCCTCTAGCAGCGCAGGAGATTTTCGCGCAAGAAAAACAAGCCGAGCCCAAGGAAGAAGTGATCACACTGGAGCCGATCACGGTCACTGCCACACCGCTCGAGGCCGAGGAGCAGCACATCGCCCAACCGGTGGAGGTGCTACGCGGAGAAAGGCTGCGGCGAAGGCAGGCCCTTACCATCGGCGAGACGCTCGCCCGCGAGCCCGGGATCAGTGCCAGCGACTTCGGCCAAGGCGCGAGCCGACCCATCATCCGAGGCTTAGGGGGCTCGCGGGTTCGGCTGCTGGAGGGAGGTATCGGCTCCATGGACGTCTCGAATTTAAGTCCTGACCATGCGGTCAGTATAGATCCCTTGCAGGCGAGCCAGATCGAGATCCTCAAAGGTCCCGCGACCCTACTCTACGGCAGCGGCGCGGTGGGAGGCATTGTAAACAAGTCATCGATCGGATCCCAACCCGGGTGCCGGATGCACCGAGCGTGGACGCGTATTTTCGCTTCGATAGCGCGACCAACGAACGCACGGGAGGAGGCAAGGTGGAAACCGGCCTCGGCAATTTCGCCTTCCACTTGGACGGGCTAAAGCGCCGAACATCCGACTATGAGATCCCGGGGTTCGGATCCATCGAGCCCGCGCCCGGCGAGCAAGCGGGGGAGCTCTTTAACAGTGATGTCGACACCGAAAACGTCGCAGGCGGCACCTCCTACGTCGGGGATCGCGGCTATCTCGGCTTCTCCGTGGCCCACCTCGCTAGCAATTATGGGATCCCTGGGGTCGGCGAAGAAGCGGGCGTGCGCATTGACCTCGATCAGCTTCGTTATGACATCGCGGGCGAGCTTGAGAACCCCTTACCGGGTGCGCCGCGCCTGAAACTGCGACTCGGCCACAACGACTACGAGCATCTGGAGATCGAGCCGAGCGGGGAAATAGGCACTACGTTCCTAAACGACGAGTACGAGGGCCGCATCGAGTTGCTCCACGAGCCTATCTGGAACTTTCGTGGTGCCTTGGGAGTACAGGTACGACATCAAAATTTTACGGCGAGCGGTGAGGAGGCGCTCACACCACCCGTGGTAGGCCGTTCCGTCGGCGTATTTCTGTTCGAGGACCGCGACTGGAAGAGCTGGCATTTTGAATTCGGCGCCCGTTACGAAAACGTCAACTACGATGCCGAGGAAGACAGCCCGGACGCAGACCACGACATCTACAGCCTGTCGGGCGGCGCGGTGTTGAGTTTTACAGACGCTTATTCGGCGGGCCTGTCTCTGACACGGGCTCAACGCGCCCCAAGCATCGAAGAGCTCTATAACGATGGCCCACATCTCGCCACCGGCACCTTCGAGCGCGGCAACCCGGCGCTCGATCCGGAAACGGCCAACAATCTCGACCTGACTCTGCGCAAGAACGAAGGGCGTTGTACTTGGCGGCTGACGGCCTTCGTGGACTTGATCGAGAACTTCATCTTCGCGGATTCCATAGATGAAGACGGCGACAGCGCAGCCGACCGAATAGACGAAGAAGGCGAGCTGGTCGTGGACGGCGAGCTGCTGCGGCTCGACTTCGTGCAGGACGACGCTTTGTTCTATGGGGCCGAATTCGAGACCAGCTTTCAACTGATTAAAAGCCCTGCTTTCGGTGATCTCGACGGACGGTTATTCACCGATTATGTGCGCGGAAAACTCACGGACGGCGACAACTTGCCGCGCATCACCCCGCTGCGCTTCGGTGGGGGGCTCGAATATCGCCTGGGGGCCTGGCGAGGGGACTTCGAGATCATGCGGGTAAGCGACCAGGAGGACAACGCGCCGCTTGAGACCGAGACCGACGGCTACACCCTGGTCGATCTCGGCGTGAGCTATACATTAGGCACCAAGCCCGCGGATTTCATCCTCTCCCTGCGTGGCACTAACCTCCTCGACGAGGAGGCGAGGATGTCCTCGACGGTGGTCGTCCAGATGAAGGGCTTGGGATTTTGGTTCCAGGCTTGCGTAAATTCCTCGATCGCCTCTTTTAAATCCGGCACGCTCACGAAGCTGCCGCGCCGAATCGCTTTCTGCGTCAATTCTCTAAACCAG
>JBOIEG010000213.1:0-1198 GCA_050740915.1 Gammaproteobacteria bacterium
GTTGTCCATATATCCACAGCCAGAGCCTGTAGGACTTGCGTCAGAATCGTTGTTTTCCTCAGACGCCCTTAACTCCATGGGGTCTATCAAGTAGAAAACTACCCACAAATTTTGCTGAGGAGCCCGAAATATTTACCGCGATGGGCTCCGACACATTGGTAGTATTACTGGCATAGGTCCGTTGGGAACAGCCAATCTTGATCGCATCGAGGTACTCAAGGGGCCGGCGTCCATTCTCTTTGGGCGCATCGAGCCTGGCGGTCTGATCAATCTGGTGTCCAAGCAGCCGCTCGCGACGCCTTATTATTATTCGCTGCAACAACAAGTGGGCTCCTTTGACCTCTACCGCACCACGCTCGATGCGACCGGGCCTGTCACCAAGGATGAGACGCTGCTTTATCGCGTCAATCTCGCCTACGAGAACGCCGGTTCGTTTATCGAGTTCTTGGAGAACGAGCGGGTCTTCATCGCGCCCACGCTACGTTGGGAGATCAGCCCCGCTACGCAGGCCACCTTCGAACTGCAATACAAGCACAGCCGCGACCCCCGCTTCCGCGGGATCCCCGCCATCGGGGATCGTCCCGCGGACTTGCCGCGCGAGCGCAACCTGAGCGAGCCCGGGAGTGATGCCAAGTCCGACGATGTCCTTTTCAGCTTCGATTGGTCGCACGCCTTCAATGACCGCTGGACCTTGCGCCACAGCTTCTATGGCGACTGGACCGACGGCAGCTCTAGTACCGCCGGGATAGGTTCTCTCGACGCGGACGGTCGCACCGGGATTTGGGAGACTTTTTCGAGTCATTCCCCACCGAGACCTATGCCACGAACCTGGACCTCACCGGGAAGTTCGACACCTGGGGACTCAGGCATATTCTGTTGTTGGGCGCAGATTACTTTAACTCCCGATTCGAATTTGATTCTGTAGTCCATTCGTTTACGCCGTCGATCGACATATTCAATCCGACCCATGGTGGAGAGATAGCGAATTTTATTCGTCGTTTCGAGGATGATTCAAAAGAGCATTGGTACGGATTCTATCTACAGGACCAGGTTGAGTTGCCTTACCATTTAGGTGTAGCTCTGACACTGACACATCAATGTACGGTTCGTTTAGGAAACAGCACGACGTTTTCTGGGATCTCGATGGTGCGTTTGTAGGTGCTGGATAATAGTTTCCAGGCACGTTCGAAACGCTCAC
>JBOIEG010000214.1:0-1214 GCA_050740915.1 Gammaproteobacteria bacterium
CCGAGCTACCCAAGGCCAGCACCGTTGCCCAAATCGAAACGCTGCTCCCTCATAACCTCAAACCGAACGAGCTTAATCCATTAACCCGCTGATCAACAGGGTGGGGTTCAGTAACCGCTTACGAAGAAGCGCAACCCCGGTAAGATCTGCACCTCGAAGATCTCCTGCACCCCCGACTCGAAGCGCAGAAAGCCCACCGTCTGACCGGTCTCGATATTGACCACCCACACCCCGCAGGTGCGTTCTTTCAAGCGCGCCACCAGAGGGATCCCGCTGAACACGGCGCTCTCGCGCACTTGGGACAGGCCGATGAAGGCGAGAGGCCCAACAAAGTCTATACCGCGGGTAAATCCTGGCAACCTCGGCCACCGTACGCCAGCGGCCGTTTTCGAGATCGGCCATCGCCAGACTGCCCTCCCCGGACTCCAGCACCCCCACAGCCTTCCCTGATCCCAGCGCGGGGAGTGCGGCATGGAAAACCCTCTAAGGAGCACGCTGTTCTCCTCGATATCGATCAAGATCCCCCCTCGCGCCTTGTTGGCCCTCCAGCCTCCCTCGGTGTCGGTCTCACCGAGCGCAGTCGCGTACCTCGGCCGCCCGTCCACCATCGCGAGCCCGTTCAGATGGCAGCGATCCTCGGGGGCGAGCGCACTCAAGAAGGGGGGGCGCCAGTGGGGATGAAAGCTATGGTCTAGGTCAAGCGTGCAGAGACAGCCAAAACGGGTGTTGACGACCCAGAGCTCGCCTTTCCCGTCGTAGGCCAGCTCGTGGATATCGATGTCGCCGGTGACATGGAGGCGCCGCGGGAGGTAACACGCGTCATACTTGTCCTGGGGCTCGAGCTTCGCGGCCACCGCCGGCACGTTGCGGTAATACCAAACGGTATTGGCGCCTCCGATGGTGAGCCGCGCGCGATCGGCGGCGATCCCCATCGGCTTTCCGAAACTGCAAAAGTGGGTGTTGAGCACACCCCCGTTGCTGCGCACCAGGATCACCTTACCGGCTTGATACGTGGAGACCACGATGCTGATCTGAAGCTGGTCGAAGAGCTCGGGCAGGTTGCCCGTGTGTACGCTCGCGAGCGCCTGGTCTGAGAGTTTGTGAAAAAACCGTCGCGAGCGAAGGGAGGTCGCGTTCCGCCGGAGCGCAGGAACCGCAGTGTATATTGAAATACATGAGGATTCCGAGCACCGCCGGAACGCGAGATCCCGAGC
>JBOIEG010000215.1:0-3226 GCA_050740915.1 Gammaproteobacteria bacterium
ACATCATCAAGAAGATCGAGCGGGCGCGGGTCAAGATGGAGCAGATCAAGCCCGGATCCACCCTGCCCCGAGGGAAAAAAGAAGGCGGCTTAACTGTAAAGTTATTTAAGGGACACTACACTAGCGACACACTTTCATCCGCAGCTAATGTCTGCTGACAATTGGAGGAAGGAAACAGCGAGGCTGTCGGCGGTAAAGGACTGCTCGGGCGCGGATCCCAAAGGCTGCGTCCAAACAAGCCGCTTAGAAACGCAAATACGATGAACGATATCAAGACATACTGTCTCGACAATAACCCTGTTGTCCTCATTATCAGTCACCTCACCCTTTATCCCGTGTCCCAAAAGCTTGATGGATCCAAAATAAATTCGGGGTAAAAAACGGCTCCTCAGCAAAATTTGTGGGTAGTTTTCTACTTGATAGACCCTATGGAGTTAAGGGCGTCTGGGGAAAACAACGATTCTGACGCAAGTCCTACAGGCTCTGGCTGTGGATATATGGACAACTTCCCTGTTGCCCACATACCCACAGCCCAACAGATTTTTTGATACCCAAAATTTCGGACCTATAGAACGTAACTTTATTCCAAGTAACGAATCAGATGCATAAATACGCCTCAGATCAGTACCCACAAATTCTGCGGAGGAGGCACTCTTTTAAGGGGCGTCTTCATCATACGCGCAGAGGGGGAGCGGAGGCAAGCTTCCGATAGGTATGGGCGCCCTGCACCGAAGACCCTCACGCATGGCCTCTTGCCGGCAGTCCTCCCAAACCCGACCGCCTGAGGAGCCAGAGGAGACGAGATCGCGGCAGCAGGTAGGGTGTGGTCACGATCGCATTGACGGAAGTGGCTCATGCACGCTCGCTCATTGAATCCATTGCCGATCCGATCGGTTTGCACATCAAAAGTTCCGCCTTAAGTCCGACAGGCTCCTAGATAACTTTCTGTGGTAAGCGCGGGGAGCCTGCGTCTCATCCCTCCGTGAGCTGGACCGTAACCTTCTCGCGGATCGGGAGCGCTTCTAGTTCTTCTTCGACCGGAGGCGGTTATTCCGTCTTTCTCTAAGCTTTTGAGATAGCAGTGGATGCCATCCGCCACCATCGCCCGCGCCTCCTCACGCCATCCCCGATGCAATCAAGGAAGATCCGACCGACAACCACATCCTCGCCTGCGCTCTCGCAGGCAACGCGAACCTCATCGTCTCTCACGATCTCGATCTGTTGCGACTCAAAACGTACGGGACGATTGGCATCATGAGTCCCATTGATTTTCTCAATACGCTCGAGGGATTTAAGAAGGCAGCGTAAAAACTTTTGGCGGAGTCGGTTCGGAAGTGGGTTCCTCCTTATTGCAACCAGCCAGAATGGAGAATGCACCTGCGGCGACAATCACTGCGGCAATCCAGATTCGGCGGCCCCTATATGAGGGTCCAACCCCTTGGGCTCGCTGCGCGCAGCCTTTTGTGTTTGGTTGAAACATAGTTGCTCTCCTCGTGTAGCGGGGAAGTGATGGATTCAAACTCGGCCCCGATACGAGCTTGAATGAGTCAAGCTGCTTTGCGTCAGACTCAAATGACGCATTTACTTTCGTCAAAAATGAAACCTAAACCAGCCCACATGACCTCTTGCCGGTAGGCGTCTAAAATCCGACCTCTTGAAATGCGCTGTGGGGTGAGATCTCGGTTTGGGTAATATCTTTGGTGTCCTCTCGACCACGGGAAACACGGCTACCGGTACGTTTTCTCGTCTCTCGCCAAAATAGCCGCTACATCTATTGTCATCTCCTTTCGGTGAGGGACAAAGATAATACGGTATCTCCCAACGCGCTTTCGATACCTCCCCTGCCATTTCGTGCCCTTGAGCGGCACGACATCACCTCGAAAGGGATCCTCGGCCATCTCCCGTAACTTTGTGCGGATCAACGTTTGGTAGTCACGAGGCACCTTTTCAAGTTGTCTTGCCGCGTCTCTTGCGAGCCGTATGCTCCATTTCATGTTCCAGTTTTTCTAAGGTCACATATTCTCCTCGTCGGATCTGCCCCTCCCCACGGCGAACAATCATCTCCTCTTTGGGGCTGAGAACATCTTCCGCATCGACCAACTTCTTGGGCTTGATCACCACAGCGCCCCCTACCCGCTCTACCTCCACAAACCCCCCGATCTCTAACCCAAGATCCTCCCATATCGCTTTTGGGATGACGACCTGTCGGCGTTGACCCAGCTTACTCACAGGCATGTTGGCTCTCCTCAATTCCGCTGATGGTATGATATTCATACTATCAGCTTATCGGCCCGTAAAATTTTGTCAAGGGGGCCGCTTAACTTTACCTGGCCATCGGCCGCTATGTTCTCCGGGGGTATCAGATCTTGCGGCCGGGCGTGCGGACCCTCCATGCGCGCCCAGTTGCATCCTGGTGCCCCCCTTGTCCCTACTTTTTCTCTTCGCGCCGAGCTCCCTCCCATGTGCATAACTCGTTGAATTGACGCTTATTTACTAACGCGTATACTGAAATGGTCAAAGGGTTGCGAGTTTCACCCCTTGACACACATTCGCTTATAAGCGAAAATAACATGCAAGTCTTCCAATACATCACTGCCGACAACAAGAATCCTTTCCGGGAATGGTTTCGGTCGTTGCGGGACCCTATCGCGAAGGCTGCGGTCTTTCGTCGTATCGACCGGCTCGTGGATAATAACTTCGGCGATCATCGGTTTTGTCGAGGCGGTCACAAGCGCACGCAACAAAAAGACATCGATCACGCAGTGACATACTGGAAGGATTACCAAGAACGATTACTATGAAACAGAAACCCTACATTACCCATGACGAGGCATCCATTGAGATGCTTCGCGAAGATCCGCAATTTGCGGCGGAGTACCTCAATGCGGTATTGGAGGACGGCGATCAGGAAGAGCTTATGCGCGCCCTCCGACGCATCGCGGAGGCCTTTGGCGGTGTCGCAAAACTCGCCGAGCAAGCCGAGCTCAATGCGACTACGCTCTACCGAACCCTCTCCCCTCAAGGCAACCCGCAACTCAAAAGCCTCACCTCAATCCTCAAGGCGATAGGAATGCGCATCACCGTGCAGCCGCTCAAACCGAGGTACCATCGAAGGGTGTGTAAAAAGTGAAGGCGGTGTACCCTTTTTTGTTTATCAACCAATCAGCCGGGCTCGCGAGCCCGAGAAGAAGGAGCACACCGCCATGAGAGAGCAAAGCACCGAAGG
>JBOIEG010000216.1:0-3201 GCA_050740915.1 Gammaproteobacteria bacterium
CCCATGTCTCCAGCGGCGTGCGTTCAGCCGGCTGCAACTTGATCGCCACGCTGGTGTTCGGCATGAGCGAGACCATAGCAATCACTGGAAAGTCTGTAAAGTTATTTAAGGGACACTACACTAGGTATCACGCGCAACGGTGCCTTTACCGAACCACAGACCGCCGAACAGTATGAAATCGGACTCAAGAGCGAGTGGTTCGATGGCGCGCTGAGCGCCTCGGCGACCTATTTTCATCTGACCAAATCCAACCTGACGATACCCATTCCGGGCGATCCGGTCCACGTCGATCAGATCGGCGAGGCACGTAGCCAAGGGTTTGAGTTTGATCTGTCGGGACAGATCACCGACTACTGGCGTATCATCGCCAACTACGCCTATACTGATGCCGAGATCACCAAGGACCGAGACGAACTGGGCGGTTCCCGCAACACCGGGAACCGTTTGCCAGGCGTGCCCGAACACGGCGGCGGTCTGTGGAGCCAGCTCGATTTCGAGAATGGATTTGGCTTCGGGGCGGGGCTCTATTTCGCCACCGAACGCGAGGCCGACCAGGAAAACACCGTCCAACTACCGGGTTATGTGCGCTTCGATGCTGCCTTGTCCTACAAACGCAGCATAGGTCCCTCGCGCGTCACCCTCCAGGTGAATCTCAACAACCTGCTCGACCAGGAATACTTTGAGGCGAGCAACTTCTGCAGGCGTAACTGTATCATCCCTGGTGCGCCGCGGACGGTGCTGGGGCAGATTCGGGTGGAGTTTTGAGCGCACCCGGGGAGACCAGATTCGTCAAGTGCAGATATCTGAAGCCGGCGCCTCCGACATGCTTACATCGCCCAACTTGGTCAGCGCGCTTGACAAGAACACAGTACGGCTTACCCGCCTTAAAGCGCGCCGCCGGCTGTGGCTTCAGGTGCACTTATGGCTAGGGCTCATTCTGGGACTGTTTCTGTCGGTATTCGGTATCACCGGCAGCATTTTGGTGTTCCATCAGGAAATCAATGAGTGGCTTAATCCGAACCTCTTGACCGTGGCGCCACCCGCGGCGGGTGCGTCATACCAGCCGTTCGAGCGGTTGCAAGAAGCCGGAGAGGCGCTCATGCCGAAGGATGCCAAGCTGACCTTCGCTTCCTACCCCAGAAACGAGGCCGCGGCCTTGACGCTAGCGTTCGCCGTTCCGGCCGCTGACGACATCACTGAGTCCTGGCAAGTGGGGGTCGATCCCTACACGGGCGCGATCACCGGGAAACGGCTAACGCGGCGATCGGATCGCTGGCTGCCTGAAACCTTCGTCGATTTCGTCTTTGAGCTGCACTATGCCCTGCTGCTACCGAAAGTGGGCGGTACTGCCGTAGGCATCATGGGCTGTGCATTGCTGTTCTCGGTGCTTACCGGACTCATCGTCTGGTGGCCGCTGGACGGCAAATGGCGGCAGGCACTCACGATCAAACGACGGGCTAGCTCCGAGCGCTTCAACTACGATCTGCATAAGACCCCGGGGTTCTACACAGCCCTGGTGCTGTTTGCGGTACGGTTGCAAGGTAGGCTAAAACCAGTCTTTTCCAACATGGTATGAGTCTAAACGAGAGGGGGGTTTCCAACGAGGGATGAGTCTGAAGCGGCATGATTGGGTCGATCATCAGGAGCATGGTGATCGACATGAACGAATCAAGGCTCACGAGTATCAAGCAACTTCGGGCGTTTTTGGATGGCACGGTAGAGGTCGAGTTTCGGCGGTTCGCGGACGCAGAGCGCTATGAGCACATCGTCTCGGTGCTGTGCCGATTCCGCTATGCGGGTCTGAAGCGGGTGGAGAAGGGCGTAGTGCTGCGTTATCTGATGCATACCACGGGCTACTCCCGGCAACAGGTGACCCGGCTGGTGCGGCAATATCGGAGCCGTGGGTGCTTGCGCAAGAACTACCAAACGCCCGCGCACGGGTTCGCCCGGAAATTCACCGCCGCGGACCGTGCGTTGCTGGCCGAGACCGACCGCGTGCACGGCACCCTCTCGGGGCCTGCCGACCAAGCGGCTGTTGCAACGGGCCTTCGAGGTTTTTGGGGATCGGCGCTATGCGCGGTTAGCTACCCTCTCGGTCTCGCATCTGTACAACCTGCGGGCGTCTGCAGGCTCCCGCGCGCAACGCACGCACTGGAGCAAGACCCGTGGGAGTCCGGTACTCATCGGCGTAAGGCGAGCGCCCGCGCCCGAAGGGCGCCCCGGTTTTATCCGCATCGACAGCGTGCTACCCGGGGCGATCAGGATGGGCTCAAGGCCTGTCTTGAGGTAACGAAAGGGGGTCTATCACATCAATGCGGTGGACTGCGTTACCCAATGGGAGTGCGTGGCCTGTTGTGAGCGCATCATCTGCTGCCAGTGCTTGAGGCGTTGTTTACGGGCTTTCCCTTTGTGATACGAGGCGTTCATGCCGACAACGGGTCGGAATACGTCAACCATTGGGTGGCGGAGTTGCTGGAGAAACTGCGCATCGAGTTCTCTAAGTCACGGCCTCGCCACGAGCCAATGACAATGCCTGTCTTGAGGTAACGAAAGGCGCTGGTCGAGACCAAGAACGGGGCGGTGGTGCGCAAGCATTTCGGCTACAGCCACATCCCGCAGCGCTTCGCCCCGGAGGTGAATGTGTTCTGCGAACGGCACTTAAATCCCTATGTGAACTTCCACCGGCCCTGTCTCTTCGCGCAAGACACCGTCGATGCCAAGGGCAAAGCGCACAAACGCTATCCCCAGGCGTTGGTTAGGACGCCGTTTGAGAAGCTCGCCTCTTTGCCGAACGTAGGCACTTTTCTGAAGCCGGGTCTCACGCTGGAGCAGCTCAAGGCCGAGGCTCACCGCATGGCCGACTACGAAGCCGCCGAGCGCCTCAACGAGGCCCGGCGAGCGTTATTTCAATCCATCGAACGTCGACTCAACCATGTCGCTTAAGCGCTTCGAAGCCTCACAGACTCACCACCGGGAAGGTAGTAAGGCTGTGGATTTGTGATAGGGGTCGGGGAGACGCGAGTCTTCCCGACCCCTATCCTGGTACCTTAAACGCCTCCTTCTTTTCTATTTTAATGGCTCCTCAGCAAAATTTGTGGGTAGTTTTCTACTTGATAGACCCCATGGAGTTAAGGGCGTCTGAGGAAAACAACGATTCTGACGCAAGTCCTACAGGCTCTGGCTGTGGATATATGGACAACT
>JBOIEG010000217.1:0-1984 GCA_050740915.1 Gammaproteobacteria bacterium
GTTGTCCATATATCCACAGCCAGAGCCTGTAGGACTTGCGTCAGAATCGTTGTTTTCCTCAGACGCCCTTAACTCCATGGGGTCTATCAAGTAGAAAACTACCCACAAATTTTGCTGAGGAGCCAGATTTATTACATGGACATCATTGCCAACCGCCTGTAGATATTTTTTGTCCGCTGTCACAGACAGACCCCGTTGAACAATGGCAATGGCATGATAAGCGGCATCGTAGAAACTGACTTTTTCGTTGTCACCAATCGCAAGGTTTGCTGGACGGTGGCTTCGTCTGGCGAGATTTCCGGGATTCCATCAATCGTACGCGAGATCGGCATGTTTCAGGGCAAGCACGTTGCCCACCTCATAGATCAAAGACTGGGGACGAGCACTCGGATCCGGCCGGCGTTGAATGCCTGGGCCAGAGCCAATGCCCGCTCCACGTACTCCTCGTTTTCGGGCGGCAATATCCACTTGAGGAGCGTGGAGGCATCGGGAATGGCCAGCATCAAGCTCCGCCCAGATCGGGATGGAGACGGTAGCGCTGCCGGCGCACCAGCGTCACCGCATCCTCCCCGGCAGGTTTGGCGCTGCCCGCGGTTGCCTGCATTTCCTCCAGAAGACGCTCCCGTTTCTTTTGTTTCAAACGTTCCGCCAGGGATTCGTTGATAAGGCGGCTGCGTTCACCTTTGAGAATTTGCCGCAGATCTTCCCATAGCGGGTCATCGATCAGGACATTAATGCGGTGGCTCATGGGGTAACTCCAATGCGGTTTAATACGAACCAATTATACACACTCATGGTATGTAGTGGCCGCGTTCGGTCCCCCCTCAAATCCGCCGCACCAGAGCTGTAGGGCGAATGCCCGTCAGGGCGATCCGCCGCATGGAATTTATCGTCAACCCGTTCGGCGGAACGCCCACAAGGGGCTTCCGCCCTACCATTCCGCCTTACGCGGGTTGTGGAATGGGCGTCGTACACATGTGGATGCGCTAGCATCGATGTTGCTGACACTGATCATGGCAATATAATCTGACATCCACGCACACCGATTGCCGTAAAGTATGCCGTAGAGAAATGCAGAACGGAGTAACATCGGTGTTCTTGGGGAAAGTATCCGATTGCCAAAAGTTAGAGAGGTCACGTGGTGTCGATTGCGCCGATAGTCGTAAGCGTCCTGTCAGCACAAGACCACAGCCGCTAAAATTCTATCCGCACTAAGCCCAAGAACGTCCGCGGGGCACCGAAGAAATTGGTAATGTCGCGAAAGCCTTGTGACCCGGCAAAATAGGTTTCGTCCGTGAGGTTCTCGACGTTGAGCTGAACGGTGACTTTGGAGGGGCCTACTTTTTGCTCATAGCCCACCAGCAGGTTTCCAATCACGTAGCCCGGTAGCTGATAGCTGTTCTCGTTATCTCCTTCACGTTCGCTGCGCGCCACAACTCCGGCACCGAGCTTAAGTCCCTTGAACAAGCCTTGTTGAATCTCATAGGTCGTCCAAAGGCTCCCGCCGTGGCGTGGAATGTTGAAGAACCGATGACCTTGATTACCGATCGGATCGCCGAATTCATCTTCGGCGTCTTTAGTGATCTCGGAATCGGTGTACGAATACACACCGATCACTTGCCATCCCGGCAGGATCTCGCCCGCTACATCCAGTTCCAGACCCTGGTTGCGGGCCTCGCCCGTCAGCCGGGAGAACGGCGGATTGAAGGGGTCGGGCGCCGCAATGTTCTGCTTGGTCAGGTTGAACCAAGCCAGCCAGTGTACCCGTCAATCGCCCGTCTAAAAGCTCCGCCTTCAGCCCCACCTCCCACTGCTGAGCGGTCTCCGGCAGCAACTGAGAGGCTGTGAAAAAACCTCCTGGGACAGGGGAATGATGAGAAGGGAGCTGGTAAAATAGCGGGAACACAACTGAAGCAACGGTATCCCTCATGGCAGACGAAGCATCCAGGGCTTTATTTGAACAAGAACCAGATCTCGCAAGACA
>JBOIEG010000218.1:0-1538 GCA_050740915.1 Gammaproteobacteria bacterium
GTTGTCCATATATCCACAGCCAGAGCCTGTAGGACTTGCGTCAGAATCGTTGTTTTCCTCAGACGCCCTTAACTCCATGGGGTCTATCAAGTAGAAAACTACCCACAAATTTTGCTGAGGAGCCACATTTCTTTACGCGGCGGCGAAATTTCACTTACAACGCACGGCTAGAATGCGCTCCATCCCCGGTATATCCCAGCGCGATATGATTAACGGAGCGAATGATGAACAAAGCAACCACCAATCAACACAAGTCCTCCCGCCGACGCTAGCTCACTAGTCTGACAGTCGGCAGTCTGCTGGCTGGCATTGCGGCCTGGGGCACGCACGGATGGGCTTACGGCGAACGCGGCCCTTGCGGCATGGGCTGGCACGGCCACGGGCATGGCCTATTCCACGGACCGGAGGCCGTGGAAGAGCACATGAGCTTTATGGGCGAGCGCGTATTCGAGCGGGCCGGCGCCAGCGAGGAGCAAAAGGCGCGCGCCCGGGAGATCATCCGCGCAGCGGTAGAGGACATGAAGCCGTTTGGTCAGGCCCGGCCGCAGGGACGCGAGACTATCTTGGAGATCCTTACCGCGGATACCATTGATCGCGCACGTCTAGAGCAGCAGCGCGCGAAAATGTTTGACGATGCTCAAAATACCTCAGAGCGCATGACGCAGGCGTTCGCCGATCTCGCCGAGGTGCTGACTCCGGCGCAGCGGAAAACCGTAGCCGAATCGCTGCGGCGTTTGCGTGACGTGCGCGAGGAATGGATGAAGCAGAGCTAGACGAAACGTAAATGGCGGAACGGGTGCTGATGATCGATGACGATGCCGCGCTCGCCGGGATGGTCACGGAATACCTCCAGGCACGTGGGGTACGCGTCACGAGCGTCGGCACCCTCGCTGCCGGACACAAGCGATTGTGCAGGGGATCCTGGGATGCGCTGATCCTCGATCTCATGCTGCCCGACGGCGACGGCATGGACTTCTGCCGCGAAATGCGTGCGCGGGGCGATGCGCTGGCTACGCTGCCGGTACTGATGCTCACGGCACGCGGTGATGAAGTCGATCGCATCGTCGGACTCGAGCTGGGTGCCGACGACTATCTCCCCAAGCCTTTCAGCCCGCGCGAGCTCGCCGCCCGCCTGCGCGCCATCCTGCGGCGCAGCGGCGCAGTAACCATGGATGATCACAAAACTGTCCTGCGCTTCGCCCGGCTCACCATTGATCGCGGCGCGCGGCAGGTGCACGTCGACGGCAAGCGGCGTCCTTTGACCTCTTATCAGTTCGAGCTGCTGTGGGCGTTGGCGATCCATCCTGGGCGCGTGCTGTCGCGCGAAGCGATCATGGATCTGCTGGGCGGGAAGACGCTGGAGGTCTTCGATCGTTCGATCGACGGTGTCCTTTCGGCAGGTCTGTGGAGGCGCCGTCAGATCCGCCTTGGCCGAGATTCCAGTGCGCCTATCGAGGCGCAGAATCCGAGCCAGGACTGTGCGCGAGAGGACAGCTATCTGGCCTGCGGGTAGTCGATTAGCGCGGAGTTCCGAGGAA
>JBOIEG010000219.1:0-3900 GCA_050740915.1 Gammaproteobacteria bacterium
GGACATCATCAAGAAGATCGAGCGGGCGCGGGTCAAGATGGAGCAGATCAAGCCCAGATCCACCCTGCCCCGAGGGAAAAAAGAAGGCGGCTTAACTGTAAAGTTATTTAAGGGACACTACACTAAGTAAGAGCGGTTAGCGCCTGCGAACTCAACCCGCCGATTGCGAGTTGGTTCTTCTCTTCGTTCACGCCGGAATTTATTGTTAGCGTGCATATCTGTGCCCGGCGGTAGGACACGCCGGCGAGCAGCACTCGGATGACAACGCGCCGCGCAGAGCTCAAACAATCGAACAAAGGATTCGCCTGCCTTCCGATCAGGTAGGGTGTAAAGATGGTAGCATTGCTTTGCCTATGCGCGAGGAGTGTGCACGGTTCCCGCTACGGGGCGTCTCGAGTCGAGCACAAGGGCATATGAAACCCGACACATCGGACATCAAAAACCTGATCCGTGAAGCGATACAGATCGAAGCGGAAGCGCTAGAACATCTGCTCGCCGGCGTCGACGACGCTTACGTGGATGCGGTCAAAGTCATTCTTGCCGCAAAAGGTAAAGTCGTTCTGACGGGTGTAGGCAAATCCGGCTTAATTGGACAGAAAATTTCGGCGACGCTCGCCAGTACCGGTACACTCGCAATTTTCTTGCATCCTACCGAGGCAATACATGGTGATCTGGGCCAGGTTACCCAAAGTGACGTAGTGATCGCATTGTCGAAAAGCGGAGAAAGTGAAGAGCTTAACAATCTGCTGCCTGCTTTGCGGAAGATTGGCGCACGCTTGATCGCTATCACCGGTAATCGCGGATCCACATTGGCTCGGGCGGCTGACGTTGTACTCTACTATCGGGTACCAAGAGAAGCGTGTCCCTTTGATCTGGCACCGACGGCCTCGACCACCGTTACCCTGGCGATCGGGGATGCTATCGCGATGGCGCTGATGAAGTTGAGGAACTTCCAGCCCAAGGACTTCGCCCTCTATCATCCCGGTGGGCGCCTTGGCCGAAGGCTGTTGCTGCGGGTAGAGGATCTCATGATTCCCGCTGAGGCGTGCGCCGTGCTCAGTGCGAATGGCACCAGCATGGAGGACGTGTTGATAGCGCTATCGCATTATGGTCACGGGATCGTAATCTTTCTTCAAAGCGATGGAACGCTGGGTGGAATTTTTACCGATGGCGACGTGCGCCGGCTTCTTGCACAGCATCGTGAAGGAATGCTTGCGCTGCGTCCAAGGGAGGTCATGAACCCTTCCCCGGCGACCGTGTCCCCATCGATCCCCGCGGTGGAGGTGCTCGAGTTCATGGAAGCACGAGACCGCCCTTTGAACGTGGTGCCCGTTATCGACGAGCACAGGCATGTACTTGGGATTGCCCGACTGCATGAGTTTCTCAAGGTCGCCTAAACCTCTATGCTCCCCGATAAGGAGAGTGTAACTTCATCTCCTCGAAAAACGCCCGGATTGCCCTCTTTTCCTCACCGATGAACCGCTCGATGGCGTTGCGGAACGCTGGGTGGCGGATCCAGTGCGCGCTGTAAGTCAGCTCGGGAAGAAAGCCGCGCGCGATCTTGTGCTCCCCCTGGGCGCCGGCTTCGAACAGCTTGAGGCCCTTGGCGATCGCGTACTCCAAGGGCTGGTAATAACAGAGCTCGAAGTGCAGGTTTCGGATCTCCCGGCTCGCTCCCCAGTACCTTCCATAGAGGCAGTCGCCGTTTTCGTAGTACAGGGCGCCCGCCACGGGAGTGCCCGCTTCGTGCGCAAGAATCAATAGGACCTGGTCCCGCATCGACTGAAAGACCCGCTGGAAGAAGGCGAGCTCGAGATACGGGATGGCCCCCATCTTCTCGATGGTCGACCGATAAAAGCCGTGGAAAACGGTCGCGTGCTCCGGCCGCAGGTCCGCGCCTCGCAGGATCGAGATCCGGAGACCGCGTGCTTGCAACTCTTGGCGCTCTTTCAGAATTTGCTTCCGCTTGCGCCGCTTGAGGCTCGCCAGAAAGGCATCAAAGGTCGGGAAGCTTTGATTCTTCCAGTGGTATTGAAAGCTGTGCCGGATGAGAAAACCTTCGCGCTCGAAGTAGGGGACCTCCTCGGGCAGCAGAAACAGGTAATGCAGAGAGCTCAGCTTCAGAGCTTCCGTCTTCTCTTTCGCCGCGCCGATCAGCCGCGAGGCCACGGCCGCGCGATCCGCCGGTCCGGAAAAGAGGAGCTTGGGTCCGGTCGCTGGTGTGAATGGAATCGAGGAGACGAGCTTCGGGTAGTAAGGCACCCCATAATGGGCGTACGCCTGCGCCCACGCCCAGTCGAAGATGTACTCGCCGTAGCTATTATTATCCTTCAGGTAAAGAAAGGAGGCGCCCTCGAGCTCGCCCCCCCGCCAGGCGGTGAGATGGTGCGGAATCCAGCCGGAACGGTCACCCACCGCCCCGGTCTCTTCCAGCGCGTGCAGGTAGGCGTAATCGGTGAAAGGGAAGCCGCCGTGGCACAGCCGGGCCCACTCGTCTCCCGGGATAGCCTCCAATCTTTCGAAAGCCTTGATTGTGTGCGATGCTCGGTTCATGGCTAAGTTGCTCTCTCCCGGCGATTTGGAAGATATCACCTCCCGTACCCTCCATCACTACGAGGCTCACGCCGAAAGCTATTGGGAGGGGACGAAGGACCATGATGTCACCCAGAACTACGCGGCCTTCCTCGACGCTTTGCCCAAACGACCGGGGCTTCGCCTGCTCGATCTGGGCTGCGGTCCCGGCCGGGATCTTCTCCACTTCCGAAAACTGGGCCACGAGCCGAGCGGGCTGGACGGGAGCCCGGCGTTCTGCGAGATGGCGCGAACGCACGCCGGCTGTCCGGTGTGGCACCAGAATTTTCTGCAGCTCGCGTTGCCGCCGGCCTCGTTCGACGGTGTTTTCGCGAACGCCTCCCTGTTCCACGTTCCCCAGCAGGAGCTGCCCCGAGTTCTCGCAGAACTGAGAGACGCGCTCGTGCCGGAAGGGGTCCTATTCTCCTCCAATCCGCGCGGCGGGGTAGAGGGATGGTCGGGAGAACGTTACGGCGCCTACCTCGATTGGGACAGGTATCGAAAGTACCTGGAGGGCTCCGGATTCGAGCCTGTCCACCACTACTATCGGCCCGCGGGGTTACCCCGCGATCGGCAGCCATGGTTGGCGGTGGTGAGCAGGAGCCGGTCGTGAAGTCCAAAATGAAAGCGGTCCTGATGGGCATTCAAGTACCCGCCGTGGAGGCGGACGAGATGAGTCTCCGCTGATCTGCCCAGCGGCTCACGGGGCCGAGGTACCTGCCCTCGATCCCCGCAATCGCATTGCGCTGTCCTGGGCGCGGGCCAAACATCGCGAGGAGGTCGTGAAGCTACTGCGGGAGGTTGGCGGGGGTTTCCACTTGTTCCCTGGTATGCTTTGCTCTGGAGGGAGCGCTTCGAGCAGACGGTATGGTACAGGAGACCGACAACCAAGCCGACTCCAGCGTTCCGTGGGAGCTGGAGGCGGGTGACCGCCTCCAACGAACCGGTGGGCGGGTTAGACCCCCTCCCTTACCCGATTAGGCATACCAGGACTCGATTAGTAGTTCAGAGTTAGCGAGGTAAAACCCTCTGACCGATCTGTGCTCAAGACAATATCCCGACCAAAGAAGAAGGTGTCCCAATCTTCAACCCATCTCACACTGTCGATAGTTCCTGGGATATGGCGGAGTTCTCCAGTGTATACTGTGCTGTTAATCCAATCTTTCTCCCAGGCATCGTCGCCTTTGGCGATGAGCTTAACCCTGAGAGGCTGTGAAAAAACCTCCTGGGACAGGGGAATGATGAGAAGGGAGCTGGTAAAATAGCGAGAACACAACTGAAGCAACGGTATCCCTCATGGCAGACGAAGCATCCAGGGCTTTATTTGAA
>JBOIEG010000220.1:0-3123 GCA_050740915.1 Gammaproteobacteria bacterium
ACATCATCAAGAAGATCGAGCGGGCGCGGGTCAAGATGGAGCAGATCAAGCCCAGATCCACCCTGCCCCGAGGGAAAAAAGAAGGCGGCTTAACTGTAAAGTTATTTAAGGGACACTACACTAGGATCTAGAGAAAGCAAGGCTAACTGGCGCGCTCAACGCTTGCTATCAACGATCGGTGCGTTTCGTTACGAAGCGCACCCTAGGAGCCTGTCGGACTTAGGATAAATCTACTACGGCGGTGGGAAATCGGTCCATTTTTCCGATCATTTTCGTTAAATAGAACGCGCTATTCGCCTCAAATGATCGAAAAACTGCCCTCGATTTCCCACTCGCCTCGCTACGATCCCCCAAGTCCGACAGGCTCCTAGAGTCAGCCAAGGAACTAGGATAGCAACAAGAACGACACTGCCGTGCTCGTTGGCAGCACAGCAGCACGCAATTTCCGCGTAAAGACCCCTTGACAGGCAGAGCCACACGCGTTATGTTGCATTGCACAAATTCGCAAATGGCTGTCTTTCTACTGGTAACCTTTAGGAGGTAAACGACTATGACAGACAACACGACGCAATTGGTAAATCAGGCTCAAGACGCTACCCATTTCATGTATCAGACCATCCAGGAATTAATGGGTGTGCAGATGTACGTCGTTCAGCGGTTGGGCGAGGTACAACAGAAGGCGTTCAACCAGGCCGTTGAGGCGACTAACGCCCAGTTCCAGCTCCTCGGCCGGACCCGCGATCCCCGTGAGTTCGCCTCCGCGCAGGCCGATCTGGTGCAGGAATATGGACAGCGTTATGTAGACTGCGCCAACCAGGCTATCGACATTACGGTGCAGGCGTGGCAGGAGTACGGCGATGGCGTAGAGAAAACCGTCAACACGGTCACGGATAGGGCCCAGCGAGCTGCTTCGCCCAGGAAGGTCGCGTAATCAACGAGGAGCAAGCACTCACGGAGAGCCACAAAGGAAACGGGCTCCGAGAGAGACAATGAAGGTTAGTCTAGGAATTAAGGGGCTCCCCGCTACGGCGGGGTAGTCTCTTCGGCGTAATTTCATTGTGCTCAGCAATCGGTGCGGGCCAGGGGCGATATACAATGGTTGTACAAGTCTATGTTGGAAATCTATCCCCCCAACGCTACCCAGGGAGAGCTCCGCCGACTGTTTCAGCCGTACGGTTATATTACCTCGGTGCATCTCATGGCCGATAAGACGGGCCGATATAGTGGGTTTGCCTTCGTTACGATGGACACCTGTGGCGCCGGGAAAGCGATTACGGCTCTCCACAAGAGGGAGGTGGGTGGCCAGAATATCACAGTCTACCTACGGGTGGTTTAGACGTGTGGCGAGTTGGTCTAGTGGTTCTCACAAAAGCTACAGCTGCCCGGAAATCTGCATGCTGAGACTTCAAGCACCGTTCGTCAAACTTTCTCCCAGAGCACGGCTTTGGTGCAGGGGGAGGTAGAAGCGACTATCGCTCAAGGGCGGAACGAACTGCTCAGGCGGCGTCCCACGGAACTCGTGGCGAGGACGGAATTGCCGTTCGAGAAGGTTGTCACCCGGTACGGTGGAGCGTTGCCCTTCTCGCCGGGCACGATCTGCAGGTTCTGAATCCTGGTCCAGGCGATCTCCAAGGCGCGATCCGCACGGCACTCATGACTATCCAAGATCACGGTCCCCGCATAGCGGTAACCGCCGCCATGGATCGTCCGTAATCCCGCCTCGAAAATGGGGCCGGCCCGTCTCGACCGGCCGGACGATCCTCAGCCGATCTTGATGTCGATCTTGCGCGGTTTCGCGTGCTCGGCCTTGGGGATGCGGAGCTTGAGCACCCCGTCCTTGAACGCCGCGGCGCTCTTCGCGGTATCCAAGTCCCGGCTCAGGGTAAACGCCCTCCGGTAGCGCAGCGTCTGGACCTCGGCGTAGACGGCCTCCATGCCCTCCGGCGTGTCCAGGGCGACCTCGCCCTCGATGAGCAGTCCATCGCCGTCCACGCGCACGGTGAGCTTGTCCGTCGGCACACCGGGCAGGTCTGCCGTCAGGGTGATACCCGTGTTGTCTTCCACCACGTCCACGGGCGGCACTATCGCGATGCCCGGTCGTGTTTCTTCCCGCTTTGCCACTTCTTGCTGTTCGCTCATAACGACCCTCCGGATAGTAACCTGTGGGACCTCACTTTACTTCGATGCGCTTGGGTTGTGCCGACTCACGCCTCTGCACAGAAACCTGCAACATGCCATCCCGGTAACGGGCCTCGATACGCGCGGCGTCCACGTCCTCCGGCAGGCTTACGACGCGCTTGAAGGAACCCGCGTAGCGCTCACTCGCGTAAATGCTCGGCTTATCGCTCTCCTCAGGCAGGTCCGTGGCGCGCTCGCCCGCGATGGTGAGAAGCCCCTGGTCGATACTGACCTCGAGCTTCGCGGGATCAATGCCCGGGGCGAACGCGTACACCTCGATGGACTTGGGGCTCGTGCCGATGTTGATCGCGGGAAACGCGCCTCTCGTCCCCGCGCGGATGCTCGATGGCCTTCCCAGCCCCCCGAACGCCGGCTGCATCTCGCGGCTCAGCCGATCGAGCTCGGCGAAGAGATCGCTTGGAAACCGCAATAAGGATTCGTACATGGCTACTGCCCTCCGCTTTATAAAATTGTGACGCCGATCCGTCCGCGCTCCCCCTTGGGCACGCCGCTTGTCCTCCACGGATTACCGGCACGGGCGTGCTATCGGTGAAGCGGGTGAGCGCGAGGCGTGGCTAGAATGTTAGATCCTCCCAGCCGGCCTGTCTATAATGGGTTCCATCTGCGGGTAGCCCCACCGGGGCGCCGAACACAAGAAAGGCCGAACGATGGAGTTCAAGGACTATTACAAGATCTTGGTGTCGAGCGGACGGCCTCGGACGGCGAGATCAAGCGGGCTTCGCCCTTTGCGATCTCGTTGCGGCAGTAGAACACGAGTAGGGTTCAGCGTTTCATACTCAGCTAGTGTAGTGTCCCTTAAATAACTTTACAGTTAAGCCGCCTTCTTTTTCCCTCGGGGCAGGGTGGATCCGGGCTTGATCTGCTCCAGCTTGACCCGCGCCCGCTCGATCTTCTTGATGATGTCCTCGACGGTGGCCGTCCAGA
>JBOIEG010000221.1:0-2103 GCA_050740915.1 Gammaproteobacteria bacterium
TTTGGGGCGAATTGGCGGGTTTTGCGAGGGCTAGGCGACATTCCACCCGCGCTTGTCTCACCGGCGCCGGTATCCCCTCTCGGCGGCTTATCGCCGCGAATATCGAAAAATTCACAACCTCTGAGTCTAAAGAAAACCGCAATACGAGCGATATTAATGAAAGGCACTCGATGAATTGCAGGGAAGCAATTTATCGAAGTGCCCTTAAGGCAGCGTCCATAGTCTCGAAGCGAAAAGGACGTTTAACCAATCTTTGAGGTATTTCTATGTTTTATCTACGTAATATTGTTTTCGCGGCGGGGGTGGTGTTGGCCAGTGCGCTACTGCTCCAAGACGCCGCTGTGGCCGATCCGCCCGATTGGGCTCCGGCCCATGGCTACCGGAACAAACACCATAAGAACCATAAGCACCATAAACACGCTGATAAGCACGGTCGCTATCAACACGATTATGACAAAGACGACTACAGTGAAGACGAAGACGAGGACGATGCTCGCTATGAGTATCATCGCGACCGGGATTGGCAGAGAGACGCCTACCGTGACAATCTGCCATATCGTCGCCCGACTTACCGCCGCGATGAGTTAAGAACAGTCGATCAGCCCCTCTTTGTCAACGGCGAATGCACTCCGAAGAAAGCGACGGGTGCCGAGGCAGGCGCCGCACTGGGTGGTGCGCTCGGCGCTCAGATGGGAAGTGGAAACGCCCTCGCTACGGTAGCCGGTACCCTAGCAGGAGCCATGTTGGGAGCCGAGCGGACGCCGCGGTTACGACGAACGCTGACGAAGATTGCTTCCGGCAGGTGCTGGAGAGCGCCACGGATCAGGAACAGGTCGCGTGGGACAATGATGGCTCATCGACGCATTATGAGCTTACCCCGGTCCGCAGCTATCAGCGCTCAGGCCAAGCCTGCCGCGAATTGGTCACGGAGATCGAACGGCAGGGCCAGGTGCGCGAGGTCTACCAGACCGCGTGCCGTGCTCCGGATGGCCGGTGGCGGATCATGGATTGACGTCAGGCAAACGCCCTACTAGGTTAGGGAACCCCTAATTAATTCGGAGGTTCCGGCGGCACACGGATGTGCCGCACATCTGAGCGTCTATTAAAAACGTTACGCGACCAAGTGTTTCCGGCCCAACTCAGGCGGTTTGTGTTCGCCGCATCTCGGTCGTTTCCCGCCATTTTTCGACCAACATTTGCACCGTGCCAGACCGGGGTTTGATGTATCCCAGCCGTAACAGTTCGCGTATGTCCGCGCGAGCCGGCCTGGCTCTGGTGCGAAATAGGAAATCGGCAAAAGGGAAGACCACGTTGTAGTTTCGCCTAGTATCCTGGTGATGCATGAAATGATTGATCGCTAAGAACCTGAACCCCCCCCAATCTTTGTAAAACACGTCCTGTGGAATGTGCATCTGGCGATGGAAAATGCCCCACAAGCGATTGTGCGCCAGCGCCGTGAGAAGAAAAATCGAGCCGCCGTAGGTCGAAAACAAGAATATTGGAGCCCACAGAGGAAACGCTGAAACCAGCAGCAGGATTGTTTCTTTCATCGGTATGTTCAGATTCTCCTCGCGCCCGAGTTGGTCCGGCTCGTAATCGAACGCTTTGTACCATCTCGCATGGTGACGCACCGCGTGCGCCTCGAAGGTGGCTAGGATGTAAGAGGATGCCTGGTAGAATCGTGCCGGCAGGGATTTCCTGTGCATGAGGAACTTATGGATATGATGCTCCCCAATGGAGATGTACAGATAGCTGAAAACCAACCACCCGCAAGTGGCCAAAATGGCGGTGATTATTATTTTGAAAAGTGGCATGACTGCATCGAAAAGCACGGGAACATGAGGGGTTTTGGGTAAGCGATCATCATAGGAGACGCAACTCGGTTCTACAACTACCGCCGGAACGCGAGATCCCGAGCGCAGCAGATTTCTTCACAAGCTCTCAGCGCCGGGATGCCGCGGTGGAGCCCGTCAAGGCTAGTGTAGTGTCCGAGAAATAACTGGTTATTTACTTTTCTCTGTTCTGCTCCCAGAAGACTCGCAATCTGGCTCATTCTGGGCACGAATTGGCAGAATTGGATTCGTATCATAAAACCATCTATTT
>JBOIEG010000222.1:0-3661 GCA_050740915.1 Gammaproteobacteria bacterium
GAAGGAAGGTCGCGTTCCGCCGGAGCGCAGGAACCGCAGTGTATATTGAAATACATGAGGATTCCGAGCACCGCCGGAACGCGAGATCCCGAGCGCAGTAGGTTTTTTCACAAACTCTGAGCGGTTGTGAAGAAATCGTCGCGAGCAGCCGTGAGCGCAAGGCGCCGCGGAGCGAACGACGAGACATATCAGATGGATAGGCGAGGAATGCGCGAGCACGCAACGCAGCGATCCGGGCGCGCAGCAGATTTATTCACAACCTTTGAGCGTTTCCCTCAGTTCCAAACCCTGGTTTGATGGGAATAGAAGGCGCGCGGCGAACCAATGGCCCTTAATGAAGAGGAGGCCGGAAACGGCATGAAGGGTGAACGGGTCGTTTTTTGTATGGCATCAAATGAGCGCTGAAGGGCGCAGCGGGCGCACCTACTTCGCCGCCAACGCTTGCTTCAGTTGCTTCACCACTCTTTTGACCATTCCCTTAGGCTCTTTGGTGGTTTTTAAGGCCTTGTCGATAGCCGACAGATTGGCCGGTGGGGTAGCGCCCACCACGATGGCGCCCAACATGCCGAGGGACACATGAGGGGAGCACTTGTACACGTAGGCGCCCTCTTTATCGAGCGTCACGGTGAAGTTCTCGCCCATCTTCGACTGCCAAGCCTCGGCCCCTTCGGGGATCATGCCGGGCAGGGAGGCGCTGTCGTGCCCCGCCATATTGGTCCAGGTCACGGTATCCCCGGGCTGGGCGAAAACCACCACCGGTTCGTATTTCGTTACCATGGCCTTCACCACGTGCTCTGCGGCCAGCACCTGACTGGAAACCAGGGCGAAGAGGATTGTTATCGCCGAGCATTTTAGCACTATGTTTTTCATCGATAAGCTCCTTGTCGTTGTTTTCAAGATCCTACACGTGCCGTCTATAACGATAACGTGTTCGGGATCCAGTAAATAATCTTCCCGGTTAGGAAGGTTATTCTGTAAAAAGGTTCAAATGCAAGCGGATTAGTTTATACGCTGGCTTGCAACCCTGATTCTAGGCTAGTCCCGATCGCCACGCGGCAACTATCCCCTCCATAACCATGCTGGTTACACTCGCTTCCTGCGATCTCGCCTCCCTACCACACGTACCTCAACGAAACCGGTACCCTTGGCTACGATCCCTAACTCGGCTGGCTCTCTGTCATTGACCCTTACCAAGACCTTTTTTGCATACGCTCCACTATATGCCAGCTCGGATCGCCGGTAACTTGATCGCCCTCCGTCCGACTAGCTAGGGCATAGTATGCTGCGTAGCAGCAATTTACCTAAGGTAGATCATGCTTGTCAACGCTTTGTTGACGAGCCGTATTTCGCAGGCCTGAGAGTTTGTGAAAAAACCGTCGCGAGCGAAGGAAGGTCGCGTTCCGCCGGAGCGCAGGAACCGCAGTGTATATTGAAATACATGAGGATTCCGAGCACCACCGGAACGCGAGATCCCGAGCGCAGTAGGTTTTTTCACAAACTCTGAGCACTTAGCTAGACTAAGTTAGAACAAACGCCTTTTGATCCCCAAGGCTTGGAGAATGCGGGATCCGATTTCTTCGATGGAGATCGTGGTAGTGCTCAAGTATGGGATAGCTTCATCAGCAAAAAGTCGTTCAGCCCCTTGCACTTCCTTCTGGCATTGCGTTAGGGAGGCGTACTGGCTGCCGGGCAAACGCTTGGTGCGGATCTGATGCAAGCGCTGCGGGTCGATGGTAAGGCCATAGATGCGGTCCTTTACCGGTTTCAGAAAGACAGGAAGAGACAGCTTTCCCAAGTCTTCTTCGGTAATCGGATAGTTGGCGGCGTGGACCGCGAATTGTAGCGCCAGGTAAAGACAGGTGGGCGTCTTTCCGCTGCGGGAAACGCCGATCAGAACGAGGTCGGCGTCTTGATAGCGGCGAGTGCTTGCCCCATCATCGTGCTGCATGGCGAAATTGATGGCCCCGATTCGGCTGTCGTATTCTACCTTGCTCGCCATGGCATGCGAACGGCCGGAAGCGTGGCTAGAACGGCGGCTGAGTTCAGCCTCCAGCGGAGGGAGGAATACATTGAAGACGTCGAGCACGAACGCGTTACTGCGGATCAACACCTCATACAGCATCGGCTCGGCGAGCGTGGCGAATACGATCGGCCGTAGGCCGCGTTTGGCAGCGGCCCGGTTGATCTGCGCCATGGCTGCCTTGATTTTCGCCACATTGTCCGCAAACGGAAGCGTTGTCCCTTGGTATTCCAAGCCCTCGAACTGGGTTAGCAGGGCGTGCCCCAAGGTCTCGGCGGTGACGCCGGTGCTGTCCGAGACAAAGAACACAGGGCGTTTTATCCCCTTAGCAAACATCAGGAGCTCACCGTGCAGGAATACATAGCTTGGTATGAGCAATTAAACCTAAGCGACACCGGCCGCGTCGGTGGGAAAAACGCTTCCCTTGGGGAGATGATAGCTAAGCTTTCTGGTGCAGGCATAGCGGTACCGAGAGGTTTTGCCACGACTGATCGAGCTTACCGCGAGTTCGTGTCACAGGATGGTTTGGAAGAGCGAATCAACACCACCCTAAGGGCGCTGGACGTGAATGATGTGACGGCCTTAGCCGAGGCGGGTGAGAAAATAAGACAGTGGTTGATGGCGGCATCATTGACACCGGCCGTGTGCGCGGCCATTACGGTAGCTTACCGAGAAATGGAGCGCCCGTTCAATGCGGAGATCGCGGTCGCGGTGCGCTCCTCCGCCACCGCCTAGGACCTTCCCCAAGCCTCTTTTGCCGGCCAGCAAGAGACCTATCTCAACGTCCGTGGCCTGGAAAGCGTGCTCGCTGCGGTAAAAAAAGTATTCGTGTCCTTGTTTAACGACCGCGCGATCGCATACCGCGTACACCGGGGCTACGACGATCATCGCATCGCCATGTCTGCTGGAGTCCAGCATATGGTTCGCAGCGACATCGGCGCAAGTGGGGTCCTGTTCACCTTGGGTACAGAGTCAGGGTTCCGCGATGTCGTTTTCATTACCGCATCCTATGGCTTGGGCGAGGCGATCGTGCAGGGGGTGGTCAACCCGGATGAGTTCTATGTGTACAAGCCGAACCTGCGAGCGGGGAAAAAAGCGGTCCTGCGGCGCACCTTGGGTGCTAAAGCCACCAAGATGATACTGGGCGAAGACGAACCGACCCGAAGCGTCGCCGTGCCGGAAGCGGAGCGCCAGCGGTTTTGTCTTACCGATCTGGAACTGGAAACACTAGCCCGGCACGCCCTCACCATAGAAGATCACTACGGCAGACCTATGGACGTCGAATGGGGGAAAGACGGCGTAAGCGGCCACCTATACATCCTGCAGGCCCGGCCGGAGACAGTCAAAAGCCAAGAACAGGTCATCGAGCGATTTCACCTGCGGGCGCGTTCTGCTGTTTTAGTCGCCGGACGCAGTGTGGGCGAGCGCATCGGTGCCGGTCGCGCGCGGGTGATTTTAGACCTTAGGCAAATGGACCGACTGCAAGACGGTGAAGTGCTAGTGTAGTGTCCCTCAAATAACTTTACAGTTAAGCCGCCTTCTTTTCCCTCGAGGCAGGGTGGATCCGGGCTTGATCTGCTCCATCTTGACCCGCGCCCGCTCGATCTTCTTGATGATGTCCTCGACGGTGGCCGTCCAGAT
>JBOIEG010000223.1:0-3471 GCA_050740915.1 Gammaproteobacteria bacterium
TTTGGGGCGAATTGGCGGGTTTTGCGAGGGCTAGGCGACATTCCACCCGCGCTTGTCTCACCGGCGCCGGTATCCCCTCTCGGCGGCTTATCGCCGCGAATATCGAAAAATTCACAACCTCTGAGTTGCGAACTCTTGCAGCAGCGTCGGCTCGACACCGAGGGTATTAAAGAAGTCATGCGCGCAATACCGACGCCGCCCGTTTGAGGCGGGAGATGCCAGGCGCCGAGGCCCGGCAGGCGCTCCCCTCGGCACTTCGAATCACTGGAAATGCCTTATGAGGGGGTCAGCGCCTAAGATTCCTACTAAAATAACGCGTTATTGAGCCGGGGGCTGCGCCGGTGCTGTCTGCGCCGGCGCTGCTTGTTCCGGAGGCGGCATCGCACCGTCCTGGCCTCTATCCGGGCGCGGCGGCCCCTGCCCGCCGGAGTGGGGAAAGTCACACGCCGCGAGCCCCAGTAGGGAAATGATAAATAATACCTTCTTCATGCCTTTCACCTCATTATCATTAGGCCACGCCCCTTTGCGTGGCGCCAGTTAAGCCTCATTGTTTCGGGTTGTTCTCCTCTTTGGCATTTTTGCTTTGCGATGCGAGAAATTCCACGGATGGAATTTTTTCGAAGTGCTCTATTTTTTTTCGAAGTCGGCTTGCCCGCCTACTAACTGGAAATTGGCCTCTGTGATCTTCCAGTCGTTGCCCTGCTTCGCGAGCATGATCGTTTGCACGCGTAGCATGCGCGCCGTCTTCTTGTCGACCTTAACCACCGCCGTGTCGCCCTCTTGTTTGACATCGAATTTTAGCTCATCCAAAGGCACGCCCCTTATGTCATTGCTTACTTTGAGCCTGTTTTTCTGCAGGGCCTCGAACTGGGCGGCCGCCGAATCCGCGAAAATCTCTTTCACCCCCGAAAAATCGTCTTTCTCGATCAGGTTCATCATCTGCTTGATCGCATTATCAGGCGTCGACTGATCGAAGTCGACTTTGCTGCTTGCATCATGTGCTGTACCGCATCCCAATGACACTAATCCCAAGATTGCCAATAAAAGCGTTATTTTTAAGCGCATTTCTTCGTCCTCAAACTTCTTCTATCGAACTATATTCAAATGAAGGAACGATCCGGGTCCGATGACCCCCGATCTCCAACCACAAACCCCCGTCCTTCTCCCGCCCGCGGATTTTACTGTGTCGATAGGCAAAGCTCAACAAGACGGCCAACGCCCTTTAGAACCGATAATTCAGTGTTACCCTGACTGCGCGAGGCTCTACCGGATGGACGTGGAGATCGCTTACACCCTCGGCTGGTTCACCCGTTAGGCGGGAATCGAAAAAGTACGCGATATCAGAATCTTCCGAATCAAAGAGGTTAAAGACATCGAGTTGCAGGCTTAAGTCTTCGCGAAGGCGGGAACCCCCTTGGAAATTAACCACGGTGGTCGATCCTGCTTCGACGCTGCCGTCCTCTATGAGCGGAACATCGCCGAAGTGGCGCAGCCGCAACGCACCGAAAATACCGTTCGGGAAATCCACCGCGCCGCCCGCGGTGATCACCCGCCCCACCGAGTTGGGGATTTCGTCGTCCCCTACATCGGTGAATTGCGCTTTGGTAAAGGCCAGATCAAAATCTAGGGTCAGCCAATCGGTGACCTGGTAGAAATTAGCCCACTCCACCCCGTAGCGGCGGCTCTCGCCGCTCGCCTCTGTGGTGCCAGCATCGCCCACGAAGACGAGCTCCGAATCCAGCTCCAGGTACCACAGTCCCAGGGTAGACTGCAGCCCCGGCACATAGCTTGTCCGTACACCGACCTCGGCTCCCTGGGATTCGACCAAGGGCTCCACCGCATCACCCGTCTTGGGATCGATCCTGATCGTGGTGCCCCGCGCATCGTTGCTGTGAAACCCCCTACCGAGGTTCAGATAAAGCTCCGTTTCATACCAGGGACCAAACACCAGGCCAAGCTTGGGGCTAAATTGGGCGTCGCCCTCATCCCCGGAATTTTGGGCTATGGTCTCGCTATCGACATCGAAGCGGAAATAATCTCCACGCAGTCCAAGCACGGTGCGGAACCACTGAAGCCATTGTGTTTCATTTTTAAGGTATAAACCGACGCTCGTCTCCTGCACTTCGTCCACGCGGAATGGGTGCACCTCGGCCCGCTTTCGGGTCTGGAAAAGCCCTACCGTGGGAATGTAATCGTGGCGCAGTTGCAGGCCAAGCGTGTTAAGCGAATGTTGGCCGATGCCGTCGATGTGCCAGTCATACTCCGAGGTCCCGCCAAACGTGTAGCGCCGGTCTATTTGCTTGAACTGATCCCCGTTAGATTGATCGTCCAGGAAGTAGGTAAAATTCGACCACAGGTCGAGACGGGAATAAAACGCGAAGGCGTTCAAGCGTACGGCCGATTTTTCCCGATTGGACCACCAATCCATGCTGAGACCATGGCGTTGGGCGCGCCCGCCCAAGGTAGGATCGATCTGACCTAAGCGAGAAATCTGCCCCTGGTCAACGGCTCTCTGAGGGATTTGGTCCGTCGAATCCCAATCGCCATAGTAAGACATACCCGTGAACCGATAGCCCTGGGTAACAGTGCCACCCGTGTACTTAAGCAAGAGGTTCAGCCGCAGGGCGTCCTCATCGAGATCCCACGGGCCATCGTAGTTCTGCGCTTCCATCCCGTAGAGGAATGTGCCTTGCGCCAAAGGCATCGAATCCGCTACCACGCCACGGTAAAAATCGTCTTCACCCACACCGATCCTCAGCAGCCCCTGCTCCAGTTCATCAAAAAGGTGGTAATGGGCGTAGCCGGCGGAAGAAAAATCTCCGACGTCTGCGTAATACGGCCCCTTCCCGTAATCGATGTAGTTGACCAACTCCGGAATGATAGGGTTGATATCCAAGTAACCCTGCCCGTGGCCGTGCGAGGGCAGATTCAGCGGCACACCGTCTATCCTGGCGTTGAAATCGGTGCCGTGGTCCAGATTAAACCCGCGCAAAAAATACTGGTTCGCCTTGCCCGTTCCGCTGTGCTGCGTGACCACCGCACCCGGCACGATCTCTAATAGCTCACCACTTCTCAAAATCGGTCGTGTCCTGAGCTGCGCCTGACCCACTCGCCCTTGGGAAGAAGACTCCGCGATCCCGCTCAGATCATCGGCACGCCCGGTGACCGTGAGCGTTTCAAGTTCGGTTACTTCCTCCTCTTCGTGGGCGAAAACCCGCTCTGTGGCAATGGTAAGCAAAATAACGCTCAGAAACCAAACTAAGCTTCCGGACATTCTTCGGCCTCCTGATTATCACAAATATAATTTTCGTAATACCGAACTATATCTTAGTGTAGTGTCCCTTAAATAACTTTACAGTTAAGCCGCCTTCTTTTCCCTCGAGGCAGGGTGGATCCGGGCTTGATCTGCTCCATCTTGACCCGCGCCCGCTCGATCTTCTTGATGATGTCCTCGACGGTGGCCGTCCAGAT
>JBOIEG010000224.1:0-2121 GCA_050740915.1 Gammaproteobacteria bacterium
GATCGCGATACCCATCACATCAGCGTCACTGATTTCCAGTTTCCTCATAACGGAACCTCCCGTCGGCCACAGAGATACCGTTAGTGTAACAAGACTATGCGACATTATTTAAGACGCTATGTATAGCGTCACACCCAGGCTCGTCTTGGTATGGGGCGTGAGCCATGCGACGACACTAAAATGGCTTTACGGGCGAGGATTCCGGCCGCCGACTTTTTTAGAAAAGCTGACGCGGCCTAACCAGGGCCTTGTCGCGGGCAACCCCGATCTAGACCCCCAAGTGATCGACATGTTAGAGCTTCAAGTCAGCAATTGGAGCGACCGTTACACAGTCGGGCTCAACGTCTTTGGCTACAAAATCCATGATCGAATTACCGTAATCGACCAGCTTGGCTCTGGGCTGACCTTCCGCAATCAGGGCGAGGAGACCGGCTACGGTTTGGAGCTCGAGGAGTCATACGCCCTCACTGATCGGTTGCGGCTAAATGGATACTACGCATTTCGCAATACGCTCGATAGGACTACGAATTCGATCGGAGCCGGACCCACGCACCTGGTTTACGGCGAGGCCCAATGGGAATTCATTCCGAAGACGTTTTTCGACGTTAACGTGCGGGCGGTGCTTGACCGCGAAAGAGCCCAAGCAGATCCACGTCCTCCGGTTGATGATTACTGCGTCGTGAATTTGACCTTGCAGCGCGAAGGAGTGCTTCGCCATGTCGATCTCGCGTTAACCGCCCGCAATATCTTGGACGCAGATGCGCGCGATCCGTCGAGCAACAACGAGCTTAATTCAGTGCTGTCACTCTCCGACATTCCGCTCGCAGGGCGGGAAATCTGGGGTGAGATCCGACTGAGATTTTAGGCAAACATGGCCGTTTGGTATTTCGCCTATGGCGCCAACATGGGGACCGAGGTCCTGGTCCGGCGGCGCGGGGTGCAGCCTTTGCGGAGTGAAGCGGCGCGGCTCGAGGGCTACCGCCTCGTATTTACTCAGGCCGGGGTTCCTATCATCGAGCCGTGCTTCGCGAGCATCGAGGCGGCTCCCGGAAAAGCGGTATACGGTGTGCTCCATCACTTAGTGGTTGACACTGCCGAGCACCTGGATCAGTTCGAGGGGCCGACGTACGAGCGCATTGCGGTTTCCGTCGAAGGAAACAAGAACGGACCGATTACCGCCTGGAGCTATCAGGCTCGCCACCCTATTGCAGGCCTGGTTCCGTCAAGGCGCTATCTCAATCTCATCATCGACGGCGCTCGTGAATTCGTCCTTCCGGAGGATTACATCCGGTTTCTCGAGAGCCAACCGGTCACCCACGTGCCCATTGTATCCACGCTTGTTACAGCCTTTGTTCGCGCCATCGAACGATCCGGGCGCGCAAGCGCGCTAGTGAGGAGAGTAGTGCACCGTTTCGTTCAGTTTCTGCAGGCTGCTAGGCGGAAGCTCTGACATAGCGAGATCCAACGGGGGGCGGGACGAACGTAGCCTTGCGCGTCAGGCGCTCGGGCTCAACGCGACTTGTCATCTACTCCGGCATGCCGTGACAGCTTTTGGGCGGAGTGGACCTTCCACTGTCGGCGATTTCTCGGAAATACTGAAAAACACGATTAACGGTGCCCATTGATACTTCTCCCTGGCGCCAGCACGAAGACGCCCGATTTACTCCCGATTTAGAGGGGTGGGCCGGCATTGGGTCCGAGCATGGCCTTGCGAACGAGCGGGATCGGCGGTCCTCCGTAAGAGAGGAACTGGTCATGAAAAGCGCCCCAAGCCTTGCGTCCTCCACGGGATGCGGTCCACTCCTCGCGCAGCTTCTGGATCATCAACTTGCCTAGGGTGTAGTTGAGATAGGCGGGATTGAAGGTGCCGCGGGCGGCCTGTTGCCGGGCATTGCCAGGGTCCTGATACGCGAATTCCCGAAACATCTGTTCCGATTGGTGCACGCTCATGCCCCGAGCATGCAAGCCGAGCGCAGAGAGAAAGCGTACGTCTCGCCTCAGAGGTTGTGAATTTTTCGATATTCGCGGCGATAAGCCGCCGAGAGGGGATACCGGCGCCGGTGAGACAAGCGCGGGTGGAATGTCGCCTAGCCCTCGCAAAACCCGCCAATTCGCCCCAAA
>JBOIEG010000225.1:0-1253 GCA_050740915.1 Gammaproteobacteria bacterium
GACAAGCGTCCGGATTGTGTGCAGGTGGTGATTGCACTGGTTGTCACGCCCGAAGGGTTTCCCCTGGCCTATGAAGTGATGCCGGGCAACACGTCGGATAAGACCACGCTCGGTGATTTCCTGAAAACATAGAAGCCCAATACGGCAAGGCCAATCGCACCTGGGTCATGGACCGGGGTATTCCGACCGAGGCGGTGCTCGAGCAAATGCGGGCGGCCGAGCCCCCCCTTCATTATCTGGTGGGGACTCCCAAGGGGCGTTTGAGCACGTTGGAAAAAAGCTTTCTCAGCCTGCCTTGGGAGCAGGCCCGTGCATCGGTCGATGTGAAACTGCTCGAGCAGGCGGGGGAACTCTATATCCTGGCAAGAAGCGCGGGGCGGGTGACCAAGGAACGTTCGATGCGCCGACGGCGCTTAAAGAGGCTATTCACGCGACTACAAGAATTACAGCAGCAAACACTGACCCGCGACCAACTTCTTATCAAACTGGGGGCGGCCAAGAAAGACGCCGGACGTGCCTATCACCTGGTCACTATTCATGGGCCTGCAAAAAGACCAGGCGGTGACGCCTGAGACCTTCACCTTTTCCCTGAACAAGAAAAAACTCCGCGTCGTTCGTCAACGCGAAGGACATTACCTCTTGCGGTCCAATCTTGGCCGTGAAGACCCCGCCACGTTGTGGCAATACTACCTCCAACTGACCGAGGTCGAACAAGCCTTCAAAGAGCTCAAAGGCGACTTATCCATCCGTCCGATTTATCATCAGAAGGACACCCGTATTGAAGCGCACATTTTTGTTGCCTTTGTGGCGTATTCTCTATCAAGTCACGCTCAAGCAAAGGCTACGGGCCTTGGCACTAGGACTCACCCCGCGGGCCGTGCTGGAATGGCCGCCCTGCAAATGGTCGATGTCCACTTGCCGACAACCGATGGCCGCCACCTGGTTCTGCCTCGTTATACCCAACCGGATAAAGACCAAAGGATCCTGTTGCACCACCTGAAGATGACTTTGCCTGCGCAGCCCCCACCCAGACTCCTATCAAACGCTGGCCTATCCGTCTGACTTCAACACTCCCTTTGTAGTGCCGACCTTTGAAGATGCACCGTCGCACAATCAATTACTCACCAATTTTTGGCTCCTCAGCAAAATTTGTGGGTAGTTTTCTACTTGATAGACCCCATGGAGTTAAGGGCGTCTGAGGAAAACAACGATTCTGACGCAAGTCCTACAGGCTCTGGCTGTGGATATATGGA
>JBOIEG010000226.1:0-3000 GCA_050740915.1 Gammaproteobacteria bacterium
CGCAGGCCAGATAGCTGTCCTCTCGCGCACAGTCCTGGCTCGGATTCTGCGCCTCGATAGGCGCACTGGAATCTCGGCCAAGGAGGATCTGACGGCGCCTCCACAGACCTGCCGAAAGGACACGAAATACTGATGCGGACCGAAACGATAGAAGGAGTTGTTGAGACGCACGCCGTCGATGAGCAGCAGTACCTGCTTGCCTGTCAGCCCACGGATAAACGGTGAACCGCCACCGAGGTTCGAGCGCTGTACATAAACGCCCTCCGCGTACCGGAACAGGTCGGGTGTTGCGAATTGATTCGAGCGCTCGATCTCCTCTTCGCTGATGATCGACACGGCCTGCGGTGTGTCGAACGGCTGCCGTTCGCTGCGCGTGGCGGTAACCACCATCTTCGGCAGCGTTTGTATCGCCGCCACCCGTTGCGGCCCTAACACCCATCAGAACGCTATAACAACGTAAGTCGTAGTGACATTTGCAATGATTCTTGCCCACGGTCTCATCGCTTTCTTACAGTTCTAAAAAAAGACCGGCGACGCTTTGTAGCGTAACCGGCCCAGGTCTGGCGCGGCGGTGGCGTCCGCCGGGGGTTCGTTCCGCGGCCGACCGCTTTATACCCTTGTCTCAGGTTTTTCGGGCTTTATACGACGCGTCGCTTGCTTAACCTGAGGTCTGCTGAAGCAGCTTAGCCCGATTGCGTGAGAGATCGCGGCCATGACGCACGGTCGGGTAAGGGATGCGCTCACCCCTAAGGCCGACCCATAGAGCACGGTTGAAGCGCCGCACGTCGAGCCGATCTTCCCCAGTGAAGTCCTGATCGACCATCACCGCCGCCCAGTACTGAGCATCGCGCTTCGGGAGCACGAACCGCGCGCGCGCGATCGGGCTAGCATCCGCCGCAGGCAAGGGAAGCGCGGTGGTATACAGGACAGTGGGGACTATGGCCGTATACGTCCACTGGCGCTGCGCGAGGTCGAAAACCTCGGCCATCGGCTGCGCAAGCGCATCGTTGATCCCGAGTGGGGTGATGCCGAGCACGTCCACGATGGTGCGGACCATGCTCACCGTTGTATAGTGATTTGACACCAAAGCGCCTTGCTTGACGTATGGGCCAATGACATAGCCAACGCTGCGATGCGCGTTCACGTGGTCCGGCCCATCTTGGGCATCGTCCTCGATCACGAAGATTACAGTATCGTGCTTGTAGGGGCTCTTTGCGACTTTCTCCACGACCAGGCCGAGCGCATAATCGTTATCGGCCATTTGGGTCTCGACAGTATCGACGCCGTCGATCGCCGTGGAGAAATCGCCGAAGTGATCATGCGGCAGCCGCACAAGCGAGAGATTCGGCAGGTTCCCGTCCGCCACGTACTGCTCGAACTCGCGCTCCCATTCCTTGAAGCGCCAGTAGTCCGGGTACTTCATATCGTAACCGCGGAAGTAGGGATCTGAGATCGCGTGGAGCGACGGATTGCTCGGGATGAATTGCACGATACCTTCCGCAAACGGGTTACGCGCCAGAGGAAAAAAGAGAGGATCGTCTAGGGCGACAAAGTAACGCGCTAGATCGCCATAGAATCCATAGTTGCGCACTGTCAGGCCTTTGCGCAACGCCGCGTCCCAGAGGTAACCGGCCCCGGCTTCGCCTTCGGGGCTGTCGGGGGCGGCGACATCGGCAGTGCCCGGCAATAGATCCGGGTCGTCCGGATTGGCCGGGTTGGCAAGCTGGCGCTCGGCTACAGTACCGAAGCCCACGTTGATGTTGCGATTCGTTCCCTCGTAGTCATAGCTAAGACCTCGGCCGGCGTAAAGTACCGGCACAGTCCTCTCGGTGAAATCCGTCGCCCGTGCGGCCGTGGTCCAGTTCCAACCATCGCCACTGACCTCGCCGCTGTCATGAAAATTATCGAGGGTTACGAAGCGCCGCACGAGCTCCCGGTGGTTCGGGCTATAGGGCGCGAGGATGGCCAGGCTTGGATCGCCGTTACCTCGGTCGAGATCGCCTAACACCTGATCGTAAGTGCGGTTTTCCTTCACCACGTAGATAACATGCTTGATCTTTTTGCGCACGCGCTCCATTATCGCCCGCTTGGCCAGGTCGTCGTGGCCGTGCTCGAAATTGTTGTTCGCGGCGACCTGCGCAGTCAACTTCTTGAGCGCCGCGCTGCTCGGCATCGGCATGGTCAACAACCCCGCTTTATGTAGTTTCCACATATACTGATTTGAGCTCGTGCACTGGTTCAGCGAATCCGGCTCGATCGACACCGTATCTCTGCATCCCTCGGGGTTCGGCCCCGCGTTGTTCTTTCCATTCACTACGTAGAGCATACTGCCATCGGGGCTCACGCTGACCGAGTTGGGGTACCAGCCGGTCGGCAGGAGGCCGATCGTTCTGCTGCGTCGGTAACGTTTCGTATCGAGGCCGATCACAGCCACGGAATTGGTGCCGCCGTTGGTCACGAATAGCGTCTCTTCGTCGGGCGACAGCGCCAGGCTGTTCGGATTGCTGCCTTTGAAGCCGCCGCGATTAGGGAATATATGGTGAGGTGCAGTGGCATCGATCTCCTCGAGGACTGCATGCGACGCGGTATCGATCACCGCGACAGAATCGCTGTTATCCAAAGCAGCAAATAATCGGGTCTGTGCACGGTTGAGGATGATGTTGTTGGGCTGGCCGCTGACTTTGATCCGATCGGTAACGGATAAAGCATCACCTTCGACCGTTAAAACAACTATCTCTCTATTGCGTTGGCTCGTTACAAAGGCGTTGCCGTCGCCCTCGAATACGATCCCATACGGGTACTCGCCCCCGGCAATACCGCTCTCTTGGGAAGTGATTTTACCCGGGCGCAAATCCAGCTCCCCTGCTGTCGTGCGATTAACGAGATCGATGAAGCTGATCGAATCGTTTTGAAAGTTGGCAACGAGCAGGCGCGTGCCACTCGGATTGACGGCCAGACCGCCGGCAACGGGCTGGACGAACAGGCCCAAGCCATTCACGT
>JBOIEG010000227.1:0-2497 GCA_050740915.1 Gammaproteobacteria bacterium
TTTGGGGCGAATTGGCGGGTTTTGCGAGGGCTAGGCGACATTCCACCCGCGCTTGTCTCACCGGCGCCGGTATCCCCTCTCGGCGGCTTATCGCCGCGAATATCGAAAAATTCACAACCTCTGAGGCAAGTCGGAGCTAGTGGCCGCGTTGATCGAGCGGCTGACTTCGATCGACGGCCGGGCATGCTGGGTGTACGATTGCTTGGGTTATGCCCAAGAATAGACCTGCAGGGTCGAGCGCCCCACGTTCCAATTTACGCGGAACCGCTGAATTAATCCCGATGCGAACAAGAGGGCGATTAATTACATTTCTTACCCTGGCTGCTGTTATAGCCACAGCATGCGCGATTCGTACCGTACATATCAAGGCAGACCTCCCTACTGGACTGTCGTCGGCCCCTGAAACTAGCCCGGGAGAGTATGTGGATGAAGGCTACAAGACGTTAGCAGCGAGAAATCTGTTCTTATTCGGCGTTGATAAGTGGCATCCGGCCGATACGTATTCGGGGTGGCTAAAGGCGAGTCCCTTGACACAGTGGTCCTACTACGCGGCGTTCTTAATCTCGAAGCCGGATATCGCAGCGGCGCGTACCGTCACTATTGTTTACTATGCGTTGTTCTTATTGCTCTATTT
This sequence comes from Gammaproteobacteria bacterium, assembly GCA_050740915.1. GTDB lineage: Bacteria > Pseudomonadota > Gammaproteobacteria > JBOHHR01 > JBOHHR01 > JBOHHR01. Next base: position 635 of record JBOIEG010000227.1, read on the forward strand.
TTTGCTTCTGTATGACCGCTATTCTCCTCCGATCTTTTATGCTGGCCTTTTCCTCTTTAGCTTAGAGAGCACATTATATTTTTTTTCCCGCATTGCGCTTTTTGAGATCCCAATGGCGACGTTTGTTTACGCATTGGTAATGCTTTTTACAAGGGTCCCTGAGACGAAATCCCATCGCGCTTTTTTTTATGCCCTCGCGGCGGCGGCGATATTGACGTTCTCTATAAAGGCATCGGCGTTGGTTTATATGAGCCCCGTATTTTTATCGATCTTCATTTCGCTTTTATTTCAACACAATCTTGTTATGTCCGGGCGCCTCGCAAGCTATTTAATCGCTTCAACAGTTGGAATCGTTATTCTGCTGAGCTTAACCTACAGCACGTGGAGTGCCCGCCTTGACCTCGCTCCGTATGGTTATCTTAGCCGCCTGATGGAACGCTCGCCTTCCCATACCGTTATCCCTCCCTTTTTCCACGCTCCGTATGCTTATCTTATCCGCCTGATGGATAACCCGCTCTTGAAGGTGTCTCCTTTCGTGGTCCTTGCAGGCTTATTCTGCGCTGCACATGGGGTGCTGTATCAGCCGGCGCACTACCTGAAAAACTTGTACAGATTAACGTTGATGTGTCTGGTCATAATTGCACCCATAGTGCTCGCTCTATTCGCCCAACATCCCTTGCGATATTATGTGCCGTTTTTGCCCGCCTACATTCTTCTTTCGATCGAGTGGCTGTCCCTTCGCAAAGAGCCTAGTGATCTTACTAGACCGAATCTAGTTAGCACGACATTGGGCGCATTCTTGCTCATGCTCTTTACGTCTCATTGCGCAGTGGCCCTGGGCGTAGAAGAAAAGATCAACATCATGCGAATTAGCAACGTCCTGTCGCTTGGCGTCGCAGCGGTTTGTATCGTGGTGTCCCTTTGGGTGTTTCGTCGGCGTGTATTTTCGAAGACAGGAAGCTTAGCGATCGTATTGAGTCTGCTGGTACTGGGTCTCACTCAAAGCTTGGTTCGTATCGGAGATTTCTTGGCTAACCCCACATACGGGGCAGAACAGGTGAGGCATGAGCTAATGAAAAGCGTTAACAGCCACCAGATAATCGCAGGTAACTGGGCACCATTTTTCGCCTTAGGTACCCCCATACGAGCCTTGTACATGAGTCCAGAGTTCAATCCACCGGATGCGATCTTCCAAATTGAGCCAAAATATTTCTTGTACAGTGGGACAAGCCAGTCTAGAGCGGCACAAACGGCCTTGCGGAGACACCATGGCATATCACTTGCGCCGCCCCGTACCCTCGGAACGTACAACGAACGTGAAATTACCCTTTACCCTCTAAGTTATTCGCGATAGTTATGCGGTTGACTTGGTATATCACGAAATAAAGGCCCGGCTCTGGGTTCCAGAATCGCAAGCCGCTTTTGGCTCAGTACAACTTTCGATCCTTTGCCTTCTGCTTTTTTTCAAGCCTCGCCCAGTAGATCACGGCCCTCCAAGTGTTTTGCGAAACAGCCGCTCGTTGAAGGATACGGCGAGCCGGCCCATGGTCAAGCGGCGAGCGTCCTGCATGACGTTGCGAAAGCCAGGACGGATTGAACCCAGATCAGCCAGAAGCGATTCGAGGTCGTAGCCCATCGCGGCGGCCCGCTCCTTGCCCAGCCACAGCAGATATCGCCACGTCCATGCTTTGCGCAATGGGTTGGAGAGTGTTCCTCGCCATTTTTCGAGCGGTTCGCGGCTGAGAGGCTGTGAAAAAACCTCCTGGGACAGGGGAATGATGAGAAGGGAGCTGGTAAAATAGCGGGAACACAACTGAAGCAACGGTATCCCTCATGGCAGACGAAGCATCCAGGGCTTTATTT
>JBOIEG010000228.1:0-18680 GCA_050740915.1 Gammaproteobacteria bacterium
GTTGTCCATATATCCACAGCCAGAGCCTGTAGGACTTGCGTCAGAATCGTTGTTTTCCTCAGACGCCCTTAACTCCATGGGGTCTATCAAGTAGAAAACTACCCACAAATTTTGCTGAGGAGCCACAAAAATAGGAATACTTCCCGGCGCTAGGTTTGATATTATCGTTTAACCAATATTGTTAGGCCGATCAAACCTGATAGATAGAGGGGTTGCCTGCAAACTGTCAACCTCCTTGGGCCTCAAGTCCGTGTCACAACCTTATGCAAGTTACACCGTCTATTTTGCTGGTTGACGACCATGAGATCGTGCGCCAGGGCTGCCGTCTGCTTTTTGAGCAAGCTGGCTACACCGTGGTCGGAGAGGTTTCTTCTGGCGAAGAGGCTTATGAAAAGCATCTCAAACTAAGACCGCAGCTCATCGTAATGGATCTGGCCATGCCAGGGGTAGGAGGCATTGAGACGATCCGACGCATACATACTCACTCACCTCAAGCACGCATCGTTGTGTTCACGATGCGTGACAACCCGTTCATCGTTACCCGCGTGCTGCGTGCTGGAGTACTTGCCTATGTGACCAAGACCAATTCGCCCCAAATCCTCCTGGAGGCGGTTAAGCGCGCCTTGGTAGGAGGGCTCTACCTCAGTCAAGACATTGCGCAATCCATTGCTTTGAGCAACATGGATATACGGAATAGCCCATTGGTTGGCCTAACGCGGCGTGAGCTGGAGATTTTTCGCATGCTGTCCGAGGGCAGGAGCTCATCGGAAATCGCCGACACCCTTTCCCTGTCACAGAAATCGGTAGCGAACTATTCCCTGCGGATAAAGCAGAAACTAGGGGTGCGCAACATCGCTGAACTGGTGCGTCTGGCGATGAGCGAGGGAATCATAGAACGAGAGGCGTGAATGGCTAAAAGGCTTTTCCTCAAGCTGGGGATCCTGTTGCTCAACAGCGCCGTGCTGGTATTCGGTATGGTGTTAGGCGGCGGAATTATTTTGCATAACGCTCGTAAGGCTGTGGAAGCGGAGATGCGGTCTAGTACCGAACTGGCGAAACGCTTAGTCATTATGCTACTGGATCAAGCGGACGCTACGCTATCACAAACCCTAACACGAGAAATGCAAGGGGCGCTGCACAAGCAAAGGCATGTTCGGGTAATACTGGAGCCAACAGAAAACGATCGGGATCGAATCGCGGATATTCAAGAACAGCTCCCTGACGTACCCGCTTGGTTCGTCCGTTTAACGTACCCCAAGCAACCGATTCGTCACCAAGTTCGCATAAGAGACTCTAGCGACGGAGGACACATCGTGATTGAGGCGGACCCCGCCGACGAGATACAGGAAGTATGGGAAGACGTCAGGAAACTATGGGCGTTAGGGGTAGGCGTGTTTTTCCTGGTCGGGGTGTTGCTTCACCTTATGCTGTGGTTTGGGCTTCGCCCTTTAGATAATCTATTGCTCGCCTTCGAGCGCTTGGAACAGGAAGATTTCGGCATCCGCCTTAAAGAGGATGGGGTTTTGGAGATCGTACGTATCAATCGAAAGTTTAACCAGTTGGCGAAGGTACTTCATCGGTCGAGGGCTGACAATCGCCTACTCACTACGAAGCTGGTCAATTTGCAGGAAGAAGAGCGCCGCCAGATCGCGCGGGAATTACACGATGAAATGGCGCCGTTGCTTTTCAATGTGCAAGTTCACGCCTCAGCGGCTGCCCAGATGCTGGGGGATGCGCGAAAAGAAATAACCACCTGCTTGCAATCCATTAATGATACTGCGAGCAAACTGCAGGAGCGTGTTCGAATGCTGTTGCGCCATTTGCGCCCCATCGAATTGGACGGTTTTTCTTTCGAAGACGCGTTGAAGGATTTGATCGAATCTTGGCGTCGCAAGGGTCTATCGATCGAATGGAAGTTCGAACGCTCCGATAACACCGATGGGCTCACTGAGCCGATCAAAATTACCGTCTATCGGATCCTCCAAGAATGCCTGACCAACATCGCGAGGCACGCGAACGCGCAGAGCGTTAGTGCTTACGTGGGGCTATCGGTTCGAACCGATAGCGATCCCACAAGCTTACAGGCGAAAGACCAACCCTCCCGCGAGCCGATGCTTCGGGTTTGCGTAGAGGACGATGGAAAGGGGATCCAAGCAGGTACCCAGTTGGGGCTCGGCCTGATCGGAATGCGAGAGCGAGTGCAAGTATTCGGTGGATCGTTGGAGCTAATCAACAACAAGAATAAGCAAGGCCTGCATGTGCAAGCGACCATTCCATTAGGGCACTTCGATTCATTCGGAGTGCCTGCCTTCACAGGGACGTGAGGACATGGGTCGATCACGTTAAGTGATTGACCCATGGAGCAAAGCAAAAACCCCGCTTTTTGCTTTGCGATTCGATAAATGGCAGGGAAGCAATTTATCGAAGTGCCCATTAGGGAAGCTCTGAACAAGTCTCAGAGACCGTTCGCCCTGATGCCTGTCCTGAGCTTGTCGAAGGGTCTGTCCTGAGCTCCTGAGGTATCGAAGGGCGAAGGGTATAGAAGGGCAAACGGTCACGATAAAAATCAAGGCATTACCCGTTCATACTTCGATACCTCAGTACGAACGGGTAACTTGTTCAGAGCTTTCTTAGATAATAGTTGAACGCGCGAGCGGACGCCTATTTTGCACCAACGATTTGGAGTTCTTCGGATTCCGGAAGATAAGGGGTTTTGCGGACCGATCCGCTCTCTGCGCGGATCCTAGCGCTTTCTCGATGAGGCCGTGGTCGGGCGACAGGCTACAGACCGGATCGGCGTTGGCCGCATCCCCGGTGAGCATATACGCCTGGCAGCGGCAGCCGCCAAAGTCCTTGAAACGCTCCGGACAACGGCGGCATGGTTCCTTCATCCACTCGAAACCGCGAAAGCGGTTGAAGTCAGGAGAATCGTTCCAGATCCATTCGATGCTGTGTTCGCGCACGTTCGGAAACAGCAGTCCCGGAAGCTGTCGCGCGGCGTGACAGGGCAGGGCGGTGCCGTCGGGCGTGATAGTGAGGAATATCGAACCCCAGCCGTTCATACACGCTTTGGGGCGGTCCTCGTAGTAGTCCGGCACCACGTAGTAGATCTTCATCTTGCCCTTCATTTTTTCCTGGTAGGCGTGGGCTATGCGCTCGCCGTGCTCGATCTGTGCCCGCGTGGGCATCAATCGGTCGCGGTTTAAGAATGCCCAGCCGTAATACTGTGTGGTGGCAAGCTCCACGTAATCCGCCTCTAACCGGATCGCAAGCTCCAGCATGTGCTCGATGTGGTCTTCGTTTTCCCGGTGCAGCACAAAACACAACACCATGGGGAAGCCAAGTTTCTTCACCGCGTGCGCCATTTCCAGCTTGTGCTGAAAGGCTCTAGTGCCCGCGATGTAATCGTTCAGCTCTTCGGTGCTGGCCTGGAAGCTCAACTGAATGTGGTCCAAGCCCGCCTCGCGGAAGCCCCGCACGCGCGCTTCATCCATTCTCACGCCGGACGTGATGAGGTTGGTGTAAAAACCCAGGCGACGGGCTTGCGCGATCAGGGTTTCGAGATCCCGGCGCAGCAAGGGCTCCCCGCCGGATAAGCCGAGCTGGGTCGCGCCCATGGCGCGCGCCTCGCGCAACACCCTGAGCCAGTCCTCAGTGCTCAGTTCGTCCTTGTATTCGGCGAAGTCGGCCGGGTTGGAGCAGTAGGCGCACTGCAAGGGACACTTATAGGTAAGCTCGGCTAAGAGCCAGAGCGGTTTAGGGAGATTGTTTTGCACAGATCCAGCCATTCTCGTGGGCCACTTGGAGAAAACGAAACGCATCGGCCGCAACATCGGCGTCGGGAAACTGAGCGTTGAGATCACGGATCAGCTCGGCGACCGACATCTCACCGTTACAACGTTTGAGGATCTCGGCTGCGCTCCCGTTCAATTTGACCATGCCTTCGGGGTAGAGGATGACGTAACAATCTTGCGCTTCTTCCCACTGAAAACGGTGGCTTGAGGCAATCTGCGGTATCGCATCCTGGTTGCGAAAAGGGCCATCGTCCATTTCATTCTATGCCATGATACGGCGGGCGATTTTCGATATAGGCCATCCACATCGCATCCAGCATAGACCACAAAACATCCAGCTTGAACTGCAATGTGTCCAAGGCGCGTTCCTGCATCGCGTGGGTGTTAAAATGGGCCAAGGTGATTTCCAGGCCATGCTCGACATCGCGCCGCGCCTCGCTCAGGCGGTTGCGAAAATAGTGGTAGCCTTGCGGTCTTATCCATGGATAATGCTGCGGCCAGTTTTCCAGTCGCCGCTGATGAATTTTAGGCGCGAACAGCTCGCTTAGGGAAGAACAGGCGGCTTCTTGCCAGCTGGCCCGCCGGGCGAAATTGACATAGGCGTCGACCGCGAAGCGCACCCCGGGCAGCACCAACTTTTCAGACCAAAGCGCCTGGCGCGTGAGGCCAACCGCGTCTCCGAGCTGAAGCCAAGCTTCTATGCCTCCTTCCTCCTCCGTGGTGCCGTCGTGGTCGATGATGCGCTGTATCCATTGCCGGCGCACCTCGCGCTCGCGGCAATTGGCTAGGATAGCCGCATCTTTGAGTGGAATGCTGAGCTGATAATAAAACCGATTCCCCACCCAGCCCTGAATCGCCGCCTGGTTCAGTTTGCCGTCGTTCATCAACTGGTGAAACGGATGATGGATATGGTAGTACTTCTCCTTCGCCCGCAGACGGCGCTCGAATTCCTCGCGCGGCCAAGGCAGCGCTGGTTGTGCCTGGGATCTGTTAAGCGCGAGGGGGTTCATTGCCTGAAAATTGAAGATAGAAGACACCGCCACCAGAGCATGCGGCAAGAGGAGAACTATAAGATAACTCCTAAGCCATGTACAGGCGCGGGGGCGAAAGCGCGATCAGCGAGATGACGAGGGCTACAACCGCCTCGCCGGCGGACCCACGCTCGCTCAAACCCTCAGAAGCGCTCAAGCGTGAAAAAGCGCGTTGGCAGCACTCTGAAATCACGGAAATCAGGTTCCGATAGGCAGATCTCATACGCTCGGGCTTTTTCTCCAGCCACATGTGCCTTGCGAGATTTTTGATTAGAATCGGTTTATGGGCCGTGCTGAGATCACCCGCTACGTAGAGCGAGTCTGGGACCAAGAGGTCATCCCGGAGCTCACGGCGTACATCCGCATCCCCAATAAATCTCCTGCCTTTGACTCAGAATGGCAAAGCCACGGGCACATGGATCGCGCCGTGGCGCAGTTTGAACGCTGGGCGCGCAAACAACCGATCCCGGGGCTTAAGGTCGAGATTAAGCGGCTGCCCGAACGTACACCACTGCTGTTGATGGAGATCCCCGGAAGCGGGAATAGCGAGGGCTCTGTGCTGCTCTATGGACATCTCGATAAACAGCCGGAGATGACAGGTTGGCGTGAAGGACTGGATCCCTGGGAGCCGGTGAGGGAAGGGGACAGGCTGTACGGGCGTGGGGCGGCGGATGATGGGTACGCCATGTTTGCCTCGCTCACGGCGATCGCAGCTCTGGTGCGGCTTAAGGTCCCCTACGCCTGCTGTGTGGTCCTCATCGAAGCCTGTGAGGAGAGCGGAAGCTTCGACCTGCCCTTCCACATCGAGGCGCTCGCCGAGCGCATCGGCAGACCCAGCTTGGTCATTTGCCTGGACTCCGGTTGCGGTAACTACGAGCAACTGTGGTGCACCACATCGCTCCGCGGGCTGGTCGGTGGACGCTTAAGCGTGGAAATCTTGGATGAGGGAGTGCACTCGGGTGACGCCAGCGGCGTGGTGGCGTCCAGCTTTCGCATCCTGCGGCGGCTCTTGAGCCGCCTCGAAGACGAAGACACAGGGGAAATCCACCCGCCGATGTTCTGGGTTCCGATCCCCGAGGCGCGCTTGCAGCAGGCTAAGGCGGCGGCCCAGGTGCTCGGCGATGGGGTGTTCGCCAAGTTCCCTTTCGTGAAAGGCGCACGGCCCATCCGAGGCGAGCGAACTGAATTGATTCTAAACCGCACCTGGCGCCCGTCCCTGTGTATTATCGGCATCGGCGGTGTTCCGGCACTCGCGGATGCGGGCAACGTGTTACGGCCATGCACGGAGGCGAGGTTATCGTTACGCGTTCCGCCGACGTGCGACGCCAATGCGGCCTCAGCCGCCTTAAAGCAACTGTTAGAACAGGATCCGCCCTATGGCGCGCGGGTGAAGTTCACGCCGGACTGGGCCGCCAGCGGTTGGGATGCGCCGGAATTCGAACCCTGGTTGGCGGCCTCTATGGACAGTGCCTCGCGTACCTATTTTGGACAGCCCGCGGTTTGCATGGGCGAAGGAGGCACCATCCCGTTTATGGCCATGCTGGGCGAGCGCTTTCCGGAGGCGCAATTTCTCGTTACCGGCGTGCTCGGGCCGCAGTCCAATGCCCACGGCCCCAATGAGTTCTTACACATCCCCATGGCCAAGCGCTTGACCTGTTGCGTGGCGCAGGTCATTGCGGAGCATTTTAGGCGCAAGGGCACTTCGATTAATTCGGAGTGCCCGCCCTCACAGGGAGGTGAGAACATGGGTCGATCACGGTGTAAGTGATTGACCAATGGAGCAAAGCAAAAACCACGCTTTTTGCTTTGCGATTCGATAAATTGCACGGAAGCAATTTATCGAAGTACCCACAAAATGAAATAACCGCGAACGACCATGAAAACAGGTGTCATAGGGCTGGGAGCCATGGGGGCCGGCATGGCTTGGAATTTACAACGGCAGGGATTTCTGGCCGTCGTCTGGAATCGCACGCCAAGCCGCGCTGAGCCCTTTGCGGGTCAGGAGGGGATCCGCGTTGCCGGTTCGCCCGAAGAATTAGCTCGGTGTTGTGAGCTGATTGTCACTTGCGTGTCAAGGGATGTCGATGTGAAGCAAGTCATATCGGCCACGCTGCCGGGATTAACGACGGGGACCATCGTCGCGGATACTTCCACCATCAACGCCGCCACGGCGCGCGAGCTCGCCGCCCAGCTCGGCGCGTGGGGCGTTGAATTCCTCGACTGCCCGGTCTCCGGTGGGGTGGAAGGCGCGCGCCAGGGGACTCTCGCGATGATGGTCGGCGGCAATGCAGGGGCCTTAGAGCGAGCTCGGCCGGTTTTGGCTGCCATCGCTCGGCACATCGTCCACATGGGTCCCAGCGGCAGTGGCCAGGCTACCAAGGCCGTCAATCAGATCATGGCGGCCGGGATCAATCAGGCGGTAACCGAAGCGTTGGCTTTTGGCGAGGCTATGGGCCTGCCCATGGACAAGGTGCTCGATGTGGTTGGCAGCGGCGCCGCCGCTAATTGGTTTCTAGAACATCGAGGCAAAAGCATGCTGGAGGGGCGATTTACTCCCGGGTTCAGAGTCAGTCTGCATCACAAAGATCTCAGCATCTGCCGCGAAATGGCAGGGAATGCCCCTTCTCTTCCCGTGACCGAAATGACGATCAAGGATTACCAACGCTTGATGCAACAGGGACGCGGAGACGAAGACATCTCGGCGCTGTTTCGGGTAAAACAGAGCGCATACAAAAAGCAGTAATCACCGATCCGGAAAGGAGCGACGCGTGACGACCGGGAATAAAGCCTTTTCGCGCGTGGTCATCGACGCCCAGCTCTCCGAGCACCATGACCCGCGCGAGCTGCTCGATGAGCTGGCGGCTATAGAGGTGGAGATCGTGGAAGAGATCGAAGCATTGCGCGATGTGATGAATATGACTACCGTTCGCCCTGGGGTATCGAAGGGCGAGTAGCAACCCGGCCTGACGAAAATACAGCATGGCATTTTGGGTTTGCCTATTGCGCTGCGCTAACGGTTCCTACTACACGGCCCACACGGACAACCTCGAAAAACGAATAGGCGAGCATGAAATCGGTGCCTGCGGTGGTTATACCAAGGAGCGTTTGCCAGTCGCACTGGTTTGGTCTCAGGAATGCGGCACCCGTGAGTAAGCCTTGGCCGCCGAGCTGCAAATCAAGGGTTGGAGCCGTAAGAAGAAGGAAGCGATGATGCAAGGAGATTGGAAAGAAGTTCGAAAAATTGCTTGGGGTACAAGGAATCCGCTGCCCGTTCACTTGAAGTAGGACGCGGTAATTGGCGTTTTTCAGCCGCCCGTGCTTCGATACCTCAGCACGAACGGCTGAAAAACTAACGCGGCGGTAACGAACCGATGGATCGAAGAATCCCTGGGTCGGATACTCTATGGGTCGGACAATCAATGGGTCGAAAAATTCATGAAACCAAAAAATACCGACGCACTATCAAAATCAACCGTTCGCCCTGAGGTATCGAAGGGTGAACACAACCGGACTTGAAAGCACCGATTGTGGAGCAGGTAGAAGCGTTGCGTGAGGTTTTTCGTCACTTGGCCGTGGGCCGGTGTGCGTCCACGTAAGCCCTGAGCACCGCCTGCATCCGCACGATGTGCCCTTTGCCCTGCGACTTGAAAAACTGAATGATGTCGCGCTCAAGGCGAAGATGCACGGATTGCTTGGCCTCCGGCAAAACCAGTTGCGCCCGCGTCCAGTCGGGACGCAAAGGCCGCTCGTCATCGTCGGCGGCGATCAGCCGTTCCAGTTCTTTATCCGTCACGGCGTCCGCCTCGCGCCAGTCCGTGCGGCTCTTCGTCCGCTTGGCTTTAAGCGCCGCCGCCGTATAGCTCTTGATATTTCTGTCTCTCTTCATGGCGTGCTCTCCGAAAGGAAATTACCCGAATGGTCTCGCTCCTCATCGCATAGACGACCGTTACGAAACGCCCTTCCAGAATCCCGATGGCCAGAAACCGCTCCTCGCCGCCATAGGCCGACGGCACCCTGATATGCGGGTTCTCGAAAACCGCACTGGCGTCGATGAAATCAAGGCCGTGCTTTTCGAGGTTGGAAAGGCGTTTCCGTTCGTCCCATTCAAACCGCATAGCACATATGTACACACATTGTGTACACAGTCAAGGCGATTGGTCAAAAGACAGTGTCACGGAATGGAAGTTCGTATCGTAACCAGTCGATTCCGGTTCCGGCGAGATTCGCCCTTACATAACCGTCTCGTCCGGGATCTCGGTTCGAACAGACCTTGCTCTACGCCCTTGTTCAACTTGCTCGCGGGCTCGACACGCGCATGTCCGTGGTTGACATAGCTCGCGTGCCGGATAAATCCGTGATCACCGGGGTTTGCGGGGGCGTGGGGTGACCAACCGCCGGCGGAGGTGGGTGGTAATGAAGCCGCAGGCGGGTTGACGAATCGAAGTGACTGTGGAAAATAGGCACCCCATGAGGGGTTGTCCTTCGATTTTTTTATCGGGGCAACTACAATAGACCTGCGCGAACGCGATTCAGCCATCCAGTGCCGTTTTGTTCACGCGTAAGTAGCCGCGAGGGGGTAGCGCATGGACAATGTCATACAAGTAAAGAACCTCAGCAAACAGTTTGGGCCTGTACACGCGGTGAAAGACATCTCTTTCAGTGTCGGCCGCGGTGAGGTGCTCGGCTTTTTAGGCCCGAACGGGGCCGGCAAATCCACCACCATGAAAGTGATCACGGGGTTTCTCGCGCCCTCCCGGGGCAAGATATCGGTTTGCGGTCATGATGTGCTGGAGGAGCCGATAAAAGCAAAGAGAAACATCGGTTACCTGCCCGAAGGGGCACCGGCGTATGGCGAGATGACCCCCAGGGGATTTCTTGAATTCATCGCCGACATTCGCGCCCTCGACAGCGCCAAGCGCGAGCAGCGCATCAGCCAGGTGGTCGACATGATCCACCTGGAGTCCGTTCTCGATCGACCGATCGAAACTCTATCCAAGGGTTTCAAGCGTCGGGTGGGGATCGCCCAGGCCATCCTGCATGATCCACAAGTCCTGATCATGGACGAGCCGACCGATGGGCTGGATCCCAATCAGAAACATGAGGTCAGGACCCTGATCAAGGAGATGGCCAAAAACAAGGCTATCATCATTTCTACCCACATCCTGGAAGAGGTGGACGCCGTCTGCAACCGCGCCATCATCATCTCAGATGGGCGCATCGTGTTCTCCGGCACGCCCTCCGAGCTGGAGGCGAAATCCCGGCTGCACAACGCGGTCACTCTGTCCATGCCATCGCAGCACGCCCAAAGCGCACAGGAGAAGATAAAAGCGCTCCCTAGTGTCGCCGCACTGGAACAACAGCCCTCAAGCGACAGCCTCGTGCGTTTGCTGGTTATCCCGCGTAACGGCTGTTCCATCGTCAACGAGATCGGCAAGTTGGTGCAAGCCCATCGCTGGGAGGTGGATGAGCTGCATGCTGAAACGGGGCGTTTGGATGAAGTGTTTCGCTCCATCACTACCGGGGAGCGCAGCCACACATGAGAAACATCATCGCGATCTTTAAAAGGGAGCTAAGCGCCTACTTCGCGACACCGGTCGCCTACGTATTCATCGTCATTTTTTTATTTCTAAACGGCATCTTCACCTTTTATCTGGGCGGGTTCTACGAAAGAGGCCAAGCCGATCTTGAGCCTTTCTTCGTCTTTCACCCGTGGTTGTACCTCTTTCTCATTCCCACGATCGCCATGAGGCTGTGGGCCGAGGAACGCAAATCGGGCAGCATCGAACTGCTGATGACCTTGCCTGTGTCGCTCAGCCAAGCGGTGATCGGCAAGTTTTTGGCCGCCTGGTGCTTTACCGCCATCGCGCTCGCGCTGACCTTCCCTATCTGGATCACGGTTAACTATTTGGGCGAACCGGACAACACTGTGATATTGGTGAGCTATGTCGGTAGCCTGCTCATGGCTGGCGGCTTTCTTGCCATCGGCTCCTGCATTTCCGCGCTCACCAAGAGCCAGGTCGTCGCCTTCGTGGTAAGCGTCGTGATCTGCTTTTTCTTCATCTTGAGTGGATTCCCGGTGGTGATCAATTTCTTTCAGGGCTGGGCACCGCAGGCGATCATCGATCTCATCAGTTCTTTCAGTTTCCTCACCCACTTCGATTCCATTCAGAAGGGGGTCATCGATCTGCGCGATGTCATCTATTTCGGAACGCTGATCGGGTTTTGGCTTTATGCTAACACCGTGGCCATAGAGGTGAAGAAGGCGGGCTAGGCAATGAACAGGCGATTACTTACCAGCGGCGGGTTGATCCTTGCGGCCGCCTTTTTTGTAGCCATAAACGTCATCGCTAACGGCGCCCTGACCTCCTGGCGCTTGGATATGACCGAGAGCAAGCTTTTCACCCTTTCCCCTGGCACACGAAACATCCTTAAAGCTCTGGAAGAGCCGATCACGCTGCGGTTTTATTTCTCGAGCAAGCAATTCAGCGGCATCCCCTCGCTGCTCAATTACGGGGCGAGAGTAAGAGACCTGTTGGAGGAATACACGGCCGCCGCCGACGGCAAGCTCACGCTGATAGTCACCGATCCGGAGCCTTTCTCCGAGGCAGAAGACCAGGCGGTGAGCTACGGCATTCGCCAGATCCCCCTCGGCACCACGGGCGATTTGGCTTACTTCGGCCTCGCCGGCAGCAACACCACCGATGACGAGCGCACCATCGCTTTTTTCCAGCCCGATGAGGAAAAATCCTTAGAGTATCAGATGACCCAATTGATCTATAACCTCGCGCACCCAAAGGACCGAGTCATAGGCGTTATCAGCAGCCTACCGCTCTTCGGCGGTCCGAACATAAGGGGCGGTTCCAGCGAAGCCTGGACCGTCGTCAATGTCTTGCGAGAGGAATACGAGGTGCGCGATCTCGGCACCGACGCAACCAAGGTGGACAAAGAGGTGGACACCTTAATGATCGTCCATCCCAAGGAATTGAGTAAGGACACGCTTTATGCCATCGATCAATTCGTGCTGAAAGGCGGAAAAGCGTTGATCTTCGTTGACCCCTTGGCGGAAGAGGACAGTGAAGGGCCCAATTCCCAGAACCCCATGGCCATGCCGCAGCGCGGATCCGACCTGCCCGAGCTGTTCAAACCGTGGGGGGTGAAGTACGCCACGGATAAGGTGGCCGGTGATATCGAGGCGGCTGTCCGCGTGGCCTATTCCGGCGGTCGCGGTACCCAAGAGCTGCCCTATTTGCCTTGGCTGCGCCTTGGCCCGAGCAATTTCAGCCAGGATGATTTCACGACCAACCAGTTAAGCGTGCTGCATGTGGGTAGCGCCGGGATCCTGGACAAAGCCGAGGATGCCAAGATCAAGTTTACCCCGCTGGTTTGGACCGGAAAGCAATCCATGGCCTTGGAGCGCGACGGGATCGTCTTCGTGCGGGACCCTGGCGGGCTGCTGGATAGCTTTAAACCGGAGGGCGAATCCTTGGTGCTGGCGGCGCGCATCAGCGGCAAGATCTCCAGCGCTTTTCCCGATGGCAGACCGAAAAAAAACAAAGACGACAAACCTGATGCGGATTTCATAAAGGAGTCAAGCGATCCGATCAATGTGGTCATCGTTGCCGACAGCGATCTTTTGGCGGACAAGTTTTGGGTGCAATCGCAGGATTTTCTCGGGGTACGCCTGACCTCGGCTATGGCGGACAACGCGACCTTCGCACTCAACGTCGTGGATTTACTGGGTGGTGATCAGGACCTCATCAGCCTGCGTAGCCGAAGCGCCTACGCCCGGCCTTTCGAGCGCGTGCAGGCGATCGAACGCGAAGCCGCCGGAAAATTCCGGGCCAGAGAGCAGGTATTGCAAGCCAAGCTGTCGGAGACCGAAAGCAAACTGCGCGAGCTACAGCAGAAAAACGAGCAGGGCAAGGGCCTAATCCTCACACCGGAGCAGCGCAAAGAGATCGAAAAGTTTCGTGAGGAACAGGTTCAGACGCGTAAAGAGCTGCGTGCGGTACAACATGACATGCGCAAACACATCAAAGGGCTAGGTATGATGCTCAAGTTCATCAACATCGCTCTGGTGCCGCTATTGATCGCCGTTTTTGCGATTAGCACGGCGGTTTACCGGCTGAATCGAAGCACGGCAAGCGCTAGTTAAGATCCCCCATGCGCTTGTTGAGCTGCCCGAGCTTTCTGAAACAAAAGCAAGAGAATCTCAGGCTAAACCGGGGGAGGGCCGAAAAAATCTTTTGCGTTGCGTCCCAGAAGCCCTTAGCTGACCTTTAATAGCACGATAGGTAATGACTAAGACGCGGTTCATCGTTTTTTCGCTGATCACGGTAGTCCTGATCGTTGTCGCTTGGATGGTGAGCCACCAGCGGGTCCCACAGACCGAGCTGAGTAAAAGCGCTTTGTTCCCAGGGCTTATCGAGCGCGTCAACGATGCCTCGCGCATTGAAATTCGCACTAGAGACCGGGGCACCACCCTGGTGAAGGGCGATGATAAGTGGGTGTTAGAAGAGCGGCATGGCTATCCGGCCTTGTTTACCCAGGTGCAAGAGCTCGCGTTCGGGCTCACCGAGCTGAATATCATCGAGCCCAAGACCAAGGACAAAACGCGTTACGCTCGTCTTGGTGTAGAAGACATCGACGCCAAGGACGCCGAGTCCACGTCGATCACCCTAAAGGACAAGCAGGGAGAAACCCTAGCCTCCCTTATCGTGGGAAAAGAACGCATCGCGAAAGGGGGCACCTTGCGCTCGCGCTATGTGCGCCGGGCCGGCGAGGAGCAGGCATTCCTGGTCGAGGGTAATCTCGATGTCTCGGGCGAGGCCGCCGATTGGATGGACAAGGACTTAGTCGATATCTCTTCCGAACGCATACAAAGCGTCACCATCACCCATCCCGGCGGGGAGACTGTCTCGCTCAGCCGCGAAAGCGCCAAAGAGCCGAACTTCAAGTTGGCCGGCATTAAACCGGACCATAAGCTTCGCTCCCAGGTGACGTTGAACAGCATCGCCTCGAGCCTGCAGGCATTGAGCTTCCAAGACGTCGGGTCCCCAAAAGCCCTTAAATGGCCCGACAAGGAAATCGTCACCACGTTTCGTGCGTTTGATGGACTGGTTGCAAAAGCCACATCGGCCAAGCTGGGCGACAAGAGCCATACGCGTTTTTCGTTTTCCTTTGACCCATCCCGGGCCGCTGTCGGAGATAAAGGCAAAGCATCGTCCGATAAAAAGGAGGAGAACAAACCCGAACCGATCCCCACCGCGAGCGCTGAGGAGAAAAGCGATAAGGCTCCGAGCGCAGAGCTGCCGAAAAAGGAGAAGACAGCTAGCGAAAAAAAGGCTGACATTAAACAGGAAGTCGAGAAGCTCAACCAAGCCGTGTCGGATTGGGCTTACCAATTGCCAGACTTTCAGTTAGAGAAAATGAACAGCACCCTGGAAAAGCTCCTGGCACCCGAAGAAAAAGACAAGAAAAAGAGCGAAAAAGAGGATAAGGGAACTTAGAAAAAGGTGTCTCGCGCTTATTGCGGCCATCACATAGGGGAACCCGCTCTCGCTCTAAGTTAAGGGTCAGCCCTCGGTCAATACCCGCACAGCGAGCTTGCTGCTATTCTTAGGTTGCATTCATTGGCCGACTGTCCGTGGGGAAAAAACGTTCCGTGCGCAGTCTAATTTTGAGAGCCACTCCTCCCCCGGATACGGGGACTGCTAAGGTTGCCACTTTTGCGGTAAGCACATGAGTTATTGCATAGAACTGGAGCGACGCTATTGCGCCCATAACTACGAGCCCCTGCCGGTGGTGTTGACGCGGGCAGAGGGTGTCTACGCCTGGGATGAGCACGGCGAGCGTTACTTAGACATGATGAGCGCTTACTCGGCCGTCAGTCTAGGTCATGCGCACCCGCGCCTGCTGAATGCGCTGCAAGAACAGGCCAAGCGGTTGGCGGTGGTCTCTCGGGCTTTTTACACCGACCGCCTCGGGCCTTTGGCGCAGCGCGCCTGTGAACTGACCGGTATGGACCTGGCCTTGCCCATGAATAGCGGTGCGGAGGCCGTGGAGACGGCGTTAAAGGCCGCCCGCAAATGGGCTTATGTGGTCAAGGGCGTGCCGGAGAACCGCGCTGAAATCATCGTTTGCCGCGGCAACTTCCACGGGCGCACGATCGCCATCGTCGGTTTCTCATCGGAGCCGCAATACCGCTCCGGTTATGGACCCTTTCCCCCAGGTTTCGTTCTCGTGCCCTATGGGGATGCAGAGGCTTTGCGGCGGGCCGTCACGCCCTGTACCGCCGCGTTCCTGGTCGAGCCGATCCAGGGGGAGGAAGGCATCATCACGCCGCCAGAAGGCTATTTGGCGCGTTGCGCCGAAATCTGCCGCTCGCACAATGTTCTGTTGCTGTGCGATGAAGTGCAAACGGGTCTCGGGCGCACAGGTAGGCTGCTCGCGTGTCAGCATGAGTGCGTTCTGCCCGACGGGCTGATCTTGGGCAAGGCCTTGGGGGGCGGTTTGCTGCCGGTGTCGATGTTTCTAGCACGGCGCGACGTGATGGAGGTGTTTGAGCCCGGGGATCACGGCAGCACCTTTGGTGGAAATCCGCTGGCGTGCGCGGTGGGCTTGGAGGCGCTCAATGTGCTGGTCGAGGAGAGACTCCCTCAACGGGCGGCAGAGCTCGGCTCTTATCTATTGGAAAAGCTGCGCGCCATCGATAGCCCCTTGCTGCGCGCCGTGCGGGGTAAGGGTTTATTGACCGGCGTTGAGGTCGACACCCGCCACGCCTCCACGCGGGATCTATGTTTGGCGCTATTGCGGCGCGGAATCCTCACCAAAGACACGCATCATACGGTTCTCCGCTTTGCCCCACCGCTCATTATCACCCGCGAGCAGATTGACTGGACCGTGGAGCGCATCGCGAGCGTATTGTCGGGTTAAGGCGCTCGGCGGCGACGGCTCATTGGCTCTCCCGGTATCCCGAGGTGATGGGATAACGTCGATCGCGTCCAAACGCGCGTTCCGTGATCCGTACACCCGGCGCCGCCTGGCGGCGCTTGTATTCATTCCGATCGACCAAGGCCACAACCTGCCTCACCACAGCGGGATCAAAACCTGCGGCGGCGATTTCTCTCGGGGTTTGGTCACGCTCGATGTATCTTTCCAAGATCGGATCCAGGATCTCATAAGGCGGGAGGCTGTCGGTGTCTTTTTGCTCGGGCTTAAGTTCCGCCGAGGGGGGGCGTGTTATAACCCGCTCGGGGATCACGGGACTCAAGCGGTTGCGCCAGCGCGCCAAACGATAGACCCAAGTTTTCGATAGGTCTTTGAGGGGCGCGAAGCCCCCTGCCATGTCTCCATAGAGCGTCGCATACCCAACCGCCATTTCACTCTTGTTTCCCGTCGCCAGTACCACCAGCCCTTTTTTGTTTGAGATCGCCATTAACAACACCCCGCGGCAGCGGGCCTGGATGTTCTCTTCGGTGACGTCGGGCGGCAGCCCGGAAAAAACCTCGGCCAAACAGTCGTTGAAGGTCTCGACCGGCTTTTCTATGGGAATACTATGGTAACCAACCCCAAGGGTCTCGGCGTGTTCCCGCGCGTCTTCTATGCTCATGGAAGAGGTATAGCGCGAGGGCATCGATACCGCCACCACCCTGTCCTTGCCCAAGGCATCCACCGCGATCACCAAGGTCAACGCCGAATCGATCCCGCCGGAAAGCCCCAAGGCCGCGCCCCGAAAGTGGTTCTTGTTGACATAATCGCGCACCCCCAACACCAGCGCCTTATACACGCCCTCTTCCGCCAGAATAGGTGCTACCCGCTCACCCGGCAAAACGCGTACGCTTTTTTCGCCCTGGCTTTTGATCTCCACCCGATAGATCCCTTCCTCAAAATCGGGCGCTCGAAGCACGATCTGGCCCTGCGCATCCATGACCATGGAGCCGCCGTCAAACACCAACTCGTCCTGCCCCCCGACCAGATTCAGGTACACGATAGGCAGTCCACCTTCTTTGACGCTCGCCCTCAAGACCTCCTCCCGCTGCAGTGGTTTGTCCATGTGGTAAGGGGAAGCGTTGATGTTGAGGATCAAGCGCGCTCCCGCCACGCGCGCCTGTACGGCCGTCGAGGGCACCCAGATGTCCTCACACACGGTGAGCGCCGTTGGGATCCCTGCGAGATCGCACACCAGCGCCTCCTCGCCCGGTAAGAAATAGCGCTTTTCATCAAATACCGAATAATTGGGCAGTTGTTGCTTGCGGTAGGTGGCCTCGATCCGTCCCTCTCGGATAAGCGAACAGGCGTTGAAGAGCTTGCTTCCCTCGCTCTGCGGATGGCCTAAAATGAGTGCTATGCCATGCACTGTCTGACCAAGTTTCTCCAGGGCGGCCCTTATCCGCCGGTGCAGCCCCGGGCGCAGCAACAGATCTTCGGGGGGATAGCTGGTGAGGGCAAGCTCTGGAAAGAGAACCACGTCCGCGTGGAGTTGCTCCCGCGCGTGCCGAGCGGCATCGATGATGCGCTCGGTGTTACCGAAAATATCGCCAACCCGGAGGTTAAGCTGAGCTAAGGCCAAGCGCAGTTTGGGATCCACGCGATCTTGCGGCTTACCTCGCCTGTAAGCGCTGCGCCATGCACTGGCCCATCTCGGCCGGTGATCGCACCGTGCTGACACCGGCCCTCTCCAGAGAGGTGAATTTCTCCTCCGCCGTGCCCTTGCCCCCCGCGACAATAGCCCCCGCGTGTCCCATGCGCTTGCCGGGAGGCGCTGTCACCCCGGCGATATACGCCACCACCGGTTTGCGTACCTCGGCCGCGATGAAAGCCGCCGCTTCTTCCTCCGCGGCGCCGCCGATCTCCCCCACCAAGATGATCCCTTCCGTTTCGGGATCGGCCTGGAATAAGCGCAGGCAATCGATAAAGCTCATGCCGCAAATGGGATCCCCACCGATGCCGATGCAGGTGCTCTGGCCTAAGCCGCAGAGCGAAGTCTGGCGCACGGCTTCGTAGGTCAGGGTGCCGGAGCGCGAGACGATCCCAATGGCTCCTGGACGGTGGATGTCTGCGGGCATGATCCCGAGCTTGCATTGACCCGGGGTGATGATACCCGGGCAGTTAGGCCCGATCAGGTAGATTGCGGGATGTTGCGCGAGGCTCGCCTTGACCTTGAGCATGTCGAGCACCGGGATCCCTTCGGTGATGCATACGATAATGTGGATCCCTGCTTCAGCAGCCTCGGTGATCGCCTCCGCGGCGTATGCCGAGGGGACGAAGATCATGCTGGCCGTGGCGCCCGTCTCCTGTACCGCGGTTTCGACGGTGTTGAACACCGGTAGGCCCAAGTGGTTTTGGCCGCCTCGCCCAGGGGTTACGCCGCCCACCAGCTGGGTGCCGTAATCCAAGGCTTGCTGGGAGTGAAAAGACCCCTGTTTGCCAGTAAACCCCTGGCAGAGCGCCCGTGTGTCCTTGTCGACCAGCACGACCATGTTTATCCCCCTCGGGCTGCGGCGACGGCTTTGCGCGCCGCTTCATCGAGATCCTCCGCGCTAACAATCGCAAGATCGCTTTGCTTTAGCAATTCCCGGCCTTGCTCCACGTTGGTGCCCTCCAAGCGCACCACCACCGGCACCTTAATTCCTACATCTCGCATCGCCTTGACCACCCCATCGGCGATGAGATCGCAACGCACGATGCCCCCGAAGATATTCACCAAAATGGCCTTGACCTTAGGATCGGAGACGATGAGCTTAAAGGCTTCCGCCACTTTCTCCGCCGTGGTCCCGCCCCCGACATCCAGAAAATTCGCCGGAGCACCGCCCAGAAGCTTGATGATGTCCATGGTGGCCATCGCCAAGCCGGC
>JBOIEG010000229.1:0-8164 GCA_050740915.1 Gammaproteobacteria bacterium
CTCCACCATCGTCTGCCCCGCCGCTTCGCAGGCCCGGAGGTGATCCAGCCACTTGCGGCTCTCTGTGGAAAGATTCTCTGGATGATTCGCCAACACCGCTGTCCTCCTCTCATTGACCCAAGGACAGTCTGACAACAAATCAATCCGCAAAACAGATGAGGTTGGCTAACCGCTTACCCTCTTTTTACTCCGTTACTCTGTCATTCCCGCCATGGATTAGCACGTCCCAATTCGCTCCGGCGAATTGGTCCGGTCAATCCATGACCGGAATGACGGCATAGGCGGAGGATATTTAGATACCTTTGCTTTCCCGAAGGGGATAACTTAAGTTTTGTCCCCAAGAAACTCCACCCTTTTCAAAAAGGCGCGGGCACCGCCTCGTGTATCCTCCGTGTTCATCTGGAATCCAAATGAACTGATGGGGGGCATCTTCGATTGCCTGAATTGCGACTTGAAGGCTCCCTCTAGATCGAATTCAGTCACCACCGTTTCCCCCAGGGGTGCTCCACACGGTTTGCAGAAGTACCGACCGCCTTTTTTGTAATATTTTCCCGTATAAGCGCGGCCGCTTTTTTCCTTTTCTCCAAGAAACAGGCTGATGAAGTACGGGGCGTCTGCGATGTAAAAGGAGCCGCTGTCGATCTTTTTCTCTCCAAAGGAGATGACAACCGCAATGGAAACTCGATAGATCCCTCGCTCCCAATCCGCCCCTTGAGGATAGCGGTCCACCCCCCAGATGAGGCGGATCCCTTTGACCTTGGGCAGGTTCATGCGTCTCACGAAATAGCCTGCCTTTTCATCGCTGGTCTCTAACATCAAGCGCTGGTGGTTAAAGTGTGGGTTCAGATCGTCGGCGTCCAGCTTGAATTGAAACCCGTTCGCTTGGAGCCATGATATGGCATCGCCATCGGCTTGATCGGAAAAGTCCAGCACGTAGATCACTTTTCCCAATGGATTCTCGGACCAAACCGGTCCAGCAAAGGTGAGGGCAGGAAGGACTGCTATCAAGATCCTGCACAATGCTCTGGAGTCGATACGAAAATATTTCATATCACCTTCTTCCAACCCAAGGGGGGTCGCTGCCCGGAAAGGGAGATCCCTTCATCGGAGGTGATGCGATTAGGCGGCCGGCCCAAAAGCAGACACGACAGGATCTGGTCCTGGCTCATCGTGGGATCGGAGTAGAGATCATTATCGGATCGCTGACATGACCTTTTACCTTGACACCGGCAAGCACCTTAGTGGTGCGCCGGACCGCACGCACGCCCAGTAATCTGCTCACGGCTCCGTTGCTGGCTGGGGCCGGACTGCGGTCTCGGATGAGGGTTTCCATTCGGGTGCGCCCTGTGAACGCCATCTAGAGGACTGCAATAATAGAGGCGGGCGGGGAGAATATTCAGCAGCTCGAAATCCTCACGCACAGAGCCGAACACGCGCTGGAGGTACGGCCGAACGGCGCGGGAGAATTGGTAAACCAGGAGGGTTCCCTTTGGATGCAACACGGCGTGAGTGGCCCGAACAATCCGGTCTCGCACGCCTTCAGGCAGTGTTTTGAAGGGAATGCCCGAGATGACGTAGTCGGCATATGGGTAGGCCAGCTGCGCCAGCACGCTTTGAACCTCCTCAGCGGATCCGTGAATGACCCGCAATCGGGGATCGGTAACGGCGGTGCGTAAAAAATCGACGAATTGGCCATTAGTTTCAAAGGCGATCAAAGTTGCATCGGGCCGCATGTGCCTCAGGATCTCTGTTGTAAAATTACCCACTCCAGGTCCGTATTCGACAATGAGTTTGGCCTCCTGCCAATCAACCTGTCGCAGCACTCTCGCGACAAGAAAAGGCGAGCTGGGCAGAAACCAGCCCAGCATATTGGTATGTTTAA
This sequence comes from Gammaproteobacteria bacterium, assembly GCA_050740915.1. Lineage (GTDB taxonomy): Bacteria > Pseudomonadota > Gammaproteobacteria > JBOHHR01 > JBOHHR01 > JBOHHR01. Next base: position 1,883 of record JBOIEG010000229.1, read on the forward strand.
GAAAGTTTCGGGCAAACAGTAATGTTCCTCCATGCGAGGATTTGGTTTGTTTTGGCATGTTATAGGGTGTCCTTTTCTGCACACAGATCTTGGATTTTGTCTCTGAACCAACTTTTAATTTTGTTCTTACTTTGGCGCACGTTTCTCCTTCCCCTTGGGCGAAAAGCAACCAGGATGCGACGAGCTTCTGAGAGAGCGAGACGTAGCCGCCGACCAAAGATGGAGGTACACGTTGGACCCCGAGGAACCTCCCCCACACTGTCGTAGTAAATGATGAAGCATTGTCGTCGAAGAGCCAGAAGTCGTTAGTATAGGAACGTCATCAACATAAGGTGCGAGTGCGCTTTGCAGAACGAGAATTTCCTCCCCCTGCTTGCATGTTCCGTTTATAGCTCCACTGCGCCTCAAAATCGAAGATACGGGGTTATAGCCCCACCGGATGCAAACCGAACGCGGGTAAAATGCTTGCCATTCGCCTTGGCATTGCGCAAGGTGGTTAGCCAGCTATCGTTGAAGTCACCCGGGCAGGGTTCACCACGCTCGTACCTCTCAATATATGTCGCTTCACTCGGGACGTTATAGGCCCCCACCTTAAGTGTCACCGTGGATTTCTCCTCACATACCGACCCTCGTTCGACACAAGTATGATTGTAAGGTATTCCTTGTGGCTTATCTCAATATCGCGCCGTACCTTCGGGTCTTGAAGCTCCAGGTAACTGCCGATACCCCTTGTACCATGGCTGAGATTGAAGGACGGCCAGCAGACTGAACATAACGATACCCAGAGGTGCCGATGAACAGTCCACGCGAGCGCGCGGACGTCCTCAGAGTTTGTGAAAAAATCTGCTGCGCTCGGGATATCGTGTTCCGGCGGTGCTCGGGATCCTCATGTATTTCACTATACACTCCGGTTGCTCGTCTCATCCTTGAGACTCGCCCCTGCGGGGCTTGCGCGCCGTTTCGCTCCAGGCGAAACGCTCCTGCGCTCCGGCGGAACACGACCTCCCTTCGCTCGCGACGATTTTTCACAAGCTCTCAGACTTCCTGCGGCATCGCGATCCACTTTATCTCCTTTATCTCGGACTTTTCAAGGAACTGAGGCCGCCGGATTGTTGATGATAGCATGAGAGCGGTATTCTTTTTCAGCGCTCGTACGTTCACGCTGCGGGTGGGGAGAGGGGATCCTGGCTAGCGCGGCTATCGATCCCTCATAGCCCGCGCGGTCGAGATAAAAATAACTTGGGAAAGTGCCCGGAACGCTATTCCCGTCTAAACGGGGTGCCCGGGGTTACGCAAGCGGTGTAGCGCTCCGCATTTACCTTTTTGTGCAGCGCAATGCGAAGTGCGAGCGACAGCACGTGCTCATGCGTCATCGGCTGGTCTGAGGTCGATGTCAGCAAAACCACTGATCGGGCGGGATTCGATGACTTGGGCATAAAAGGGCAGCATTTCTACGCCGAGCTTATTATCGCTCCATTCTTTGGCGTACTCCCTGGCTTCATCCGACAAGCGTGTGCGTAAATCGCGGTCGCTCAATAGGTGGTGCACTTTTGCAGTGAAATCGACCACGTTCCCCTCGGCTAGCAGCGCGCCACGCCCAGGCCCGACAATATCTTCCGTACCTAATACCGCCGTTGACACCACCGGAACCCCGAGCGCCATCGCTTCTAACAACACTAGGCCTTGGGTCTCGGTATTGGAGGCAAACACGAACACGTCACCGGCGGCGTAACAGTCCTGGAGATCGCCTGCGCGGGATTGGTAGCCCACGAAATGAAGGTCTTCTCTCACGCCAAGTCGCCGCGAAAGCCTCTCCAAGATTGGTCTCGCAGGACCTTCACCCGCGATGACCATCTGGATTTCCGATAGCAGCTTTTTCGCCTGCGCCAGCACTTCGATTAGAAACCCGATGTTTTTCTCCAGCGCCAGCCTTCCGACATGAATGAGCGTGGGGCGCGATGAGGGTATGCGGTGCTTTTTGCGGAAGCGCATCCCGTCGCCGCTCTGAAAGTCAGCCAGGTGAATTCCGGTGGCAATGATCCGGGGGACTTGCTTTATGTCGTAGCCGCCCAGCACCTTGGCCATGGCCCGAGAGGGTACCACTAAGGCGTCCACCGCCGCACACTGTCTCCTTGTCATCATCCTGGCCAGCATACGTAGCGTTCGTTTCGGCACAAAAGGAATGTAATGATAAAAATACTCCTCGAAGTGGGTGTGAAAGGTTTCGATGCAGGGGATACCGAGTCTTTTAGCTAACCTCACCCCAAAGCAATGGGCTACGAAAGGAGTCTGGATGTGGATCAGGTCGAAGCCGGCGTGGGGCAATGTGTCGCCGCGCCGACTAATGTGACGCCAACTCATCAATCGGTCCTCGGGATCGAAGGGAACCGCTTTGGCTGGTATACGGATCACATCGGCCTCGGGCTCTTCGTCCAAGCCATATTGCGGGGCGATGAGCATGACGGAGTGACCGTGGTGCCGAAATATCTCTCGGAAGGTGTCTATCGAGGTCGAAACCCCATTGACACGGGGATAATAGACGTCCGAGATCATGAGGATCCTCATACCCGGGCCTTTGATACTAGTGCTCTGTCTACCTTATTTTGATGCATCTGAGCGGAGCCAGAAGGCCCAGGGCACAGCGGCGTCGGAATAGCCCATTCCTATTTCAAGCGTTGTTACCCGAGCTTTTCTGTGCCTTCGGTCGTTCAACCGTTTTTGCAAGCCCAGTCTTCGAGCAGAATTGCCGGTGGACAAAAATAGGACCTTGTAGGTTCTATCCCCCATAACGTCCCAATACCTTCGCCGCCGTTCATGTCAGCGATATGACAGCCTGACTACAGCAGAATGACACCATCTTGCCGTTAAGTGGCGAGGCGTCCCGCGAATAGCAGATTCGACTCCGGAGGAGAGCGGGCGTTACCCGAGAAGCTGCGCCGTCTCCTGTATGTATCGCCAGGCGTTCCGCACGTGGGGCAGTTCGGTATAGGTCTGACCGACGCAAAAACGCAGCGTCAGCCGCTCTTGCAAGCGGGTATGGCTAAGATAAAGTTTTCCGCTGCGATTCAGTGCATCTATTAGCGCTTGATTTTCATCATCGCCACCGCGGTGGCGAAAACACACCAGGTTCAATGGCGGTGGCATCGCAAGCATGAAGCGCTGGTCGGCCTCAACCCAGGCCGCGAACTGCCGGGCAAGTTCTATGTGACGGCGGATATGATGGCGCAGCCCTTCCACGCCGTAATGGCGGATCACGAACCAGAGCTTCAAGGCCCGAAAGCGGCGTCCGAGCGGGATCTGCCAGTCACGATAGTCCGTCACTGCACCCGAGGCACTCGCGGTGTTACGCAAGTACTCAGGCAGTATGCTGAGGGCGCTTATTAAAGCCATCTTGTCTGCAATGAAAAAACAATTGCAATCGAAGTTGGTGAACATCCATTTATGGGGATTGAAGGTGTAGCTTTCGGCGAGCTCCAAGCCGTAGTGAATGTGGCGGAATTCAGGGCACAGCGCAGCCGTGCCAGACATCGCCGCATCGACATGCAGCCACAGTTTGTGTTGCTCGCAAACACGTCCGATCTCCGCCAAGGGATCCATGCCGTTGCACGAGGTGGTGCCCACTGTGGCGCAGCAGAAAAAAGGCGTGCACCCGTTGCTCCGATCCTCTCGGATCTTTAGCTCCAACCGGTCTGGACGCATCCCAAAGCGATCGTCAACCGGGATACGGCGCAGATTGTCGCTGCCTATGCCCGCGATTCGGACCGCCTTCTCGACGCAGGAATGCGCCTCGGTTGAGGTGTAGGCGACTAAGCCCCCGCTACAACCCTGCTGGTTTGATCGGAGTCTGGTGGCACGCTCGCGCGCCGCGATGAGCGCGCACAGACAAGCGCTGGAGGCGGAGTCTTGGATCACGCCGCCGCCCGTGCCCTGTGACTTAAACCGCTGCGGGAGCGCCAGCAATTCGACCAACCAATCCAAAACATGGATCTCAAGCTCTGTGCAAGCGGGGCTAGTCGCCCACAGCATGCCCTGAACCCCGAGCCCGGCCGACAACAATTCTCCGAGGATGGCAGGACCGGAAGCATTGGCGGGAAAAAAAGCGAAAAAATTGGGGGACTGCCAGTGGGTGATGGCGGGGAGAATGATCGACTCTAGGTCCCGTAAAATGCGCTGAAAATCCTCCCCGTGCAGCGGCGGGTTAGGGGGCAACTGCGCGCGGAGATCACCCGGGTGTACCCGGGAAAGCACTGGCAAGGATTCAATGCGCTCGTAATAGCCTGCGATCCAATCGACGATTTCATATCCGTGTTTGCGGAATTGCTCCGGTGTCATATGAAAGCATTTTTCTGTCTTTTCTTGTTCGTTCATTCACATGAAACCTGCTTACGAACAGTGTCTCGATTTACCGCCCGGGGTTTATTCCCCACGCAGGCGATGCTCGTAGCGCGACTCCTCCGAACGCTCGTTGCTCTTGTTGAAGAGCAATACGCATAAGCTCGGCGTCAGCAATCTCAAGGCGTCTCATGTTCGGCTCTGAAAAGGCACCAGCCTATCATGATACACTGCTCTCGACCGTCTCTTCGGACACGAATTTGAGGCTGGAGAGCAACGGCAGGGGCAGGAAGCGCAGGACCTTCCATCGCCGTATCTCTTGCAAAGACCAAAAAAACCCCGCCTTGCGGCGGGGCTGCTCTCCGTGGCCGCGGTCGGAGGACCGCGCTGACCAGAGTCTGCTACCAGTCGACTTGGGCGCGTATTTGAAACGCGTCGGGCTCGTTGCCATTGAAGGGGCCACCCTCTACGTCTAAGGCGTTGACATAGTTGAACATAATGCGCAGGTTTGCGTTTGGGTACCAGTTCAGAGCGGCGGTGAAGTTGTCCTCCTCGCCGCCGCTTATTCCTGCGTCGGTTAGGTCGATGGTGCTGTATCTGGCCGCGAGCTCAAACGCGCCCCAACGGCCGCCTAAATCCGGCGCATGCCAGGGACGCAAGGGTTTGATCCGATCGAACACCCCTCCTTTGTCCACCTTGTAGGCAGCGGCACGGGATTCGCCGGTCAAAAACCAACTACCGTAGAAATACCAACCGTCGAAGCTGGGATCCCCTCCCGCACTCCGGCTCAAGTCGAAGTAGATGTACTCACCTTGCAGGGACCAGGGACCCCAGGCGAAGGCGGCCTCTCCGCCATAGCGTAGGAAATCATCCACATTGTTAACAAACCCTGTATTGACCAGCCGAGTGTCGGTGATATGGGATTCTGGCCGTTGCCGGATGCGGAGCAACCCATTTCCGACGTCTGGGTCGCGCCAGGAGATGCCGGCACCGAGATGCAAAAGACGGTCTTCGGCCAAGATCGGCGCGGCCGTGATGCGGCCGGTCGCGCCTATGCCATAGCCGCTATTGACGTCGTTCGCCTCGTTTTCGTTTCGAAAGCCTTCGCCAAAGACACCGCCAGACGCTGTCCAGAAAGGACCGATGTACTGCAACATGGCACCGAAGTTACGCCCCGGGGTGAAGGCATCGGCCAGCGAGCGCTCCATAAAGGTTACGAATCTGTTACTGGTCATCTGCTCCAGGCTGAAGGGCTCTTTGAAGTGACCCACTGTGATCCCTAAGGGTTTGAAATAGGTGTTGCGGATAAAGGCATCCGTGATGTCCGCCGAGGATTCTGCGAAGTCGGTCTCGAACTTCCAGTCCCAGTAGTCCCACAGCGTGCCGCCGACGCCGATCCGCGCGCGGCGGATCTCGGTGGAGCTGTTGAGGCGAGTCCTATCGTCGTCATACCAAGCCGCATCTGCCTGCAGGCGGCCGAATACCTCGAACGAGAACTTTTCATCCGGGCTGACGAAGCCGAACTTGCCTTCTTTATTGAATTTCGGAAGTTGGCTTTTCAGGGTTTTCTCGGCTTCTTCTTTAGCTACCTCCGATACCTTGTCCTGAGCTTTTTCGGCTTCTTCTTTCGCTGCGTCCGATAACTTATCGTAGGCCTCTCGCGAAATCGTGCCCTGTTCCTTGAGCACTTTGAGAAGATCCTCCAGGGTGCCGCCACGCCCAGCGGATTCGGGAGCGGCCAAGGTCGCGGTGCACCCGGCAAGCACCGCACTAAAGAAACGAACTTTCTTGCTTCTATACACGGTTTTCTCCCCAAAAGAAAAATTGGCTCCTCAGCAAAATTTGTGGGTAGTTTTCTACTTGATAGACCCCATGGAGTTAAGGGCGTCTGAGGAAAACAACGATTCTGACGCAAGTCCTACAGGCTCTGGCTGTGGATATATGGACAAC
>JBOIEG010000230.1:0-2937 GCA_050740915.1 Gammaproteobacteria bacterium
CGCTTCGATCGCGGTTGGAAACTACTCTCGCAGACTTATAAAGGCACCGTCGAGATCCCGGAAAATGTCGTTCTCTTTCCTCATCAACAAACCCATTGACGGACCTCAGTATCAGACCTACACCCAGTACGTTTGAGGTTATGCACGCCGAAATGTATTTCAGTAACCTGATGCGTTAACAGTTTCGAACGGGTGGTCCGGTCCTAAGCAAATAGCGGCGAATCGCCGCCGGTTAATCAACATTCCATCACGAAAGGAGCCGACCAGACTATGGCACAAAAGAACAAACCGTCGAAGCGCAAAGGTGGCCTCGTTTACCCACCACCGTGTTTATACGACAGCTTCGTTATTTAATCGCTCTGGCGCGAGAGCGCCATTTCGCGCGTGCAGCGGCGGCCTGTCACGTATCGCAACCCACATTGTCGAGCGGTCTGCACAAGCTGGAGTGCGAGCTTGGCGTTCGCATTATAGAAAGGGCTCAGCAGTTTCGCGGCTTCACGCCCGAAGGCGAGCGCGTGCTGGCGTGGGCGCAGCGCATTCTCGCGGACTGGGAAGCTTTGGTTCAGGACGCCAGCGAATCAAGCGACGGTCTCCAGGGCATCGTGCGCCTCGGTGTTGTTCCTGCCGCCCTCCCGGCGGTCGGCGTGCTGGTCGAGGAGTTTTACGCGCGGCATCCCGCTACGCGTGTGCTGATTCAACAGATGTCCTCGCGGAGCATCGAACAGCGTCTCGCGGAGTTCGAGCTTGACGCCGGATTGACTTATCTGGACAACGAACCTCTGAAGGGTGTCATCGCGCGACCGCTCTACCGCGAACACTACGTGTTTCTGACCACTGTCGGTGATCCCTGGAGCGGAGTTCGCTGCGTGAGTTGGCGCGAGGCCGCAGACGTTCCGCTGTGTCTGCTCTCTCAGGACATGCAGATGCGGCGCATCCTCGATGCCGCGTTTCGCTCCGCCGGCGCCGTCCCCGGCATAGTGGTCGAGGCAAACTCCTTCATCGCCCTGTACTCGCTGGTGCGCCACGGACCATGGTCGAGCGTATTTCCGCATACCTTTCTGACACTGTTCGGCGTGCCGCCCAGTGTACACGCCCTTCCGCTCACCGAGCCGGCTCTCACGCCCATGCTGGGTCTTGTGGTTCTAAACCGTGAGCCCGTTTCCCCGATCGCACGGGCACTGCTCGCCACGACCGAGAACCTGACCCTGCCGCCGTATTCCGACACCCATTGCTTGCCCCTGGACTCGACCCAGTCTATATAGACACTATCTATCAGCGTTCCACGCAATCGATTTGAACCTGCGCGTCGAGTTATGGATACTCTGGCACGTTAGGGGCCGCTTTTGCAGCAACGCGCAACGGTCGGGTTGAATCGCGGCGGGCCGAGTGACGGCCCGCTTCCTCTGACACGTTACCAATCCTCGATCAAATAGGAGAAATAGCAATGGCTAAGGTTGTTTGTGTGCTTTACGATGACCCCGTAGGGGGCTACCCGAAATCCTATGCCCGTGATGATATTCCCAAGCTGGAACGTTATCCCGACGGCCAGACCCTGCCGACTCCGGAGGCGATCGACTTCAAGCCGGGGCAACTCCTGGGCAGCGTCTCTGGCGAACTTGGGCTGCGAAAGTTTCTGGAGAAAAACGGCCATAAGCTGATCGTCACGTCGGACAAGGACGGAACGGACTCCGTTCTGGACAGGGAACTATACGACGCGGAAATCGTGATCTCGCAACCGTTCTGGCCCGCCTACATGACAGCGGCGCGAATCGCCAAGGCGCCGAAACTGAAACTCATCATCACCGCCGGCATCGGCTCCGACCATACGGATCTGCAGGCGGCGATGGATCGGGGCATCACGGTCGCGGAAGTGACCTACTGCAACAGCGTCAGTGTCTCCGAGCATGTGGTGATGATGATCCTGGCGTTGGTGCGCAACTACATCCCTTCTTACCAGTGGGTGGTCGACAAGGGCTGGAACATCGCCGACTGCGTTGCGCGATCCTACGATGTGGAAGGAATGGTAGTCGGGACGGTCGCCGCCGGGCGCATAGGCACCGCAGTGCTGCGCCGCCTCAAGCCCTTCGACATGAAACTGCATTACACCGACCGCCATCGCTTGCCGGAATCCGTCGAAAAGGAGCTCGGCGTCACCTACCATCCGAACGTCGAGTCGATGATTCGCGTTTGCGACGTTGTGACTATTAACTGCCCCCTACATCCCGAGACCGAGCATTTGTTCAACGACAAGCTCCTCGCCAAGATGAAACGTGGGGCGTATATCGTCAACACCGCGCGCGGCAAGATCTGCGACCGCGACGCGATTGTCAGGGCGCTGGAGAGCGGACAGCTCGCCGGTTACGCTGGCGACGTCTGGTTCCCGCAGCCGCCACCGAAGGATCACCCGTGGCGGACGATGCCACACCATGGGATGACGCCGCATACGTCGGGGACGAGTCTATCGGCGCAGGCGCGCTATGCCGCGGGGACGCACGAGATGCTGGAATGCTGGTTCAGCGGCCGCCCCATCCGCAACGAATACCTCGTGGTCGACAAGGGCAAGCTGGCCGGCGTCGGCGCCCATTCTTATAGTGCTGGCGATGCGACCGGTGGCTCGGACGAAGCGACACGGTTTAAAAAAGGATAGCTAAAACCATCCTGCACCTAGGACCCTGGCGGACTAGGATCTACTGGGTGGTGGGAAATCGGTCATTTTCCGATCATTTCGTCAATTATAGAGCGCGCTATTCGCCTCAAATGATCGAAAAACTGCCTTCGATTTCCCACTCGCCTTGTACCATCCCCTAAGTCCGACAGGCTCCTAGTGTAGTGTCCCTTAAATAACTTTACAGACTTTCCAGTGATTGCTATGGTCTCGCTCATGCCGAACACCCGCGTGGCGATCAAGTTGCAGCCGGCTGAACGCACGCCGCTGGA
>JBOIEG010000231.1:0-1222 GCA_050740915.1 Gammaproteobacteria bacterium
TGTGGATCGAGATCGCCCGCACGTGTTTCGAATACAGTCCGTTCTTGAAAGATGTCGGCGTGGAGTCGGTCTCCTCTCAGCGGCTCTTCAAGTTCTTCTTCGACTACATGCAGCGGATCAAGAGTCATCTGCCGACGGCCGAGGCACGCCGGTTGCCCGACGTGAGGATCGAGGACCTGAAGCCGGACGGCGACATCGACAAGAAGCGGCGGATCAAGTTCCAGCAAACCTTCCTCGCCAACGGCCAATGGCACTTTCTCCCCGGCATGGACAAGTTCATGGCGCAGTATAACAAGTTCCCCCGCGCCCGGCCTATCGACCTGCTCGACGCCTGGGCGTACCTCGAATACATGTGGAAGCTGCCGACCGGGACCGAGGGTTTGCTCAGCGCCCAGGACATGAACGCCGCGCGGCGTGACTTCCACAAGCGACATCCTTTCTACGGAGGTTAGTGTGAGTTACCAGAAAGCGAAAGCAATTCCTCGTGGCGGCGTCGCCAAGACGAAGCCTGGCAAGGGCGCGCGTCCGGCGACCAACGGCCCGATGCCGAAGACGCCGAGCGCAAAGGGGGCGAAGTGAAGACCATCGATCCGAAGGGAATCTCGACCGGGCGCAACGCCAACGGCGCTCCCTATGTGGAGAAGAAAGCCAGCCTGCCGCCGAGCCAGTCCAGTCCGGACAAGGGCGCGGCAGGGGGCGGGCTCAAGAAAGGTCCGGCGCCGGTACGCGGGCGCTCGAGCGAGTCCAAGAACATGAGCGTTAAGCAAAAGGCACCTTCCCGTGAATTGCGGACCTCTGCCCCGGGTGGCATTAAGAAACGCTAATGGCATCTCAACTCATCCGCTTTTTCAAGTACGCACATTTGCCTGAGCATCTTCAAGAGCCGTCGAAGCGTTGTGCGGAACTTGCACAATACTTCGAGGCCAACCTTCCTGACGGCACCGAAAAGACCGCTGGACTTCGCAAATTACTCGAAGCCAAAGATTGCTTCGTGCGTGCTGGGTTACCTGAGTGATCCCCCACCTCGGCTCTGACGTCATCTCCCCGGAGCAGCTCGTCTTCCTCGGCCAGGAGTACGTCAAGGAAGTCCAGGCCGTGGACGGCGGGCGCACGACGCTGCTCGCCGACTACCAGCAATTCATCCGGAACTATGCGGGTGACGTCAAGCCAACCGAGCAGGAGAAGCCGTGGGACGGCGCGAGCGAGGCACATATCCCGAAGA
>JBOIEG010000232.1:0-1418 GCA_050740915.1 Gammaproteobacteria bacterium
TGTGGATCGAGATCGCCCGCACGTGTTTCGAATACAGTCCGTTCTTGAAAGATGTCGGCGTGGAGTCGGTCTCCTCTCAGCGGCTCTTCAAGTTCTTCTTCGACTACATGCAGCGGATCAAGAGTCACCTGCCGACGGCCGAGGCACGACGACTCCCCGACGTGAGGATCGAGGACTTGAAGCCGGACGGCGACATCGACAAGAAGCGGCGGATCAAGTTCCAGCAAACCTTCCTCGCCAACGGCCAGTGGCATTTTCTCCCCGGCATGGACAAGTTTATGGCGCAGTATAACAAGTTCCCCCGCGCCCGACCCATCGACCTGCTCGACGCCTGGGCGTACCTCGAGTACATGTGGAAGCTGCCGACTGGGACCGAGGGTTTGCTCAGCGCCCAGGATATGAACGCCGCGCGGCGGGACTTCCACCGGCGACATCCTTTCTACGGAGGTTAAGAAAATGGCCATTACCCGGAAAGCCTTTGGACAGTTGGCGGAAGCCATACTCGAAGGTGGTGCTAAGAAAGCAACGAAGTATTTCAGCCCGCGTGAAGTGCTGAAGGCAACGTTGCAAGGAAAGAGAGATCGACGCAATACGAGGAACACGATTCTATTCACCTATGGTGTGCCGAACTACCAAGAACAGGTGTTCATCCGTGCGGCCCTCGCTGCCGACGAGCCTTTCCCGATAAAGAAAATCCAACTCAAATTCGAAAGAGAGGCGCGATGAAGCAGATACCTCGAACCGGTTTGTCCACGAAGAGCAAGCCCCGCAAAGGCGCACGTCCGGCGACCAACGGCCCGATGCCGAAGACGCCGAGCGCGGGTGGCAAACGATGACAGCCGCAGGAATAGGAAATTTCGACCTGCGCCCAAACACATGTCCCTCTTGTGGACGGTGTAAGGAATGTGGGGGTGCTCCGATTCTGCCAACTTTCGTTCCGTCATCCCCTCAGTTTCATTATCCGTTGCTTCCCCAGTATCCACAATACCCTACTCCGTGGCTTCAGCCTACGGTTATCTGGAGTTGACTGTGAAGACCATCGATCCGAAGGGAATCTCGTCCGGGCGCAACGCCAACGGCGCTCCCTACGTGGAGAAGAAAGCCAGCCTACCGCCGAGTCAGTCCAGCCCGGACAAAGGCGCGGCGGGGGGTGGGCTCAAGAAAGGTCCGGCGTCGGTACGTGACCGCTCGAGCGAGTCCAAGAACACGAGTGTTAAGCAAAAGGCACCTTCCCGTGAATTACGGACCGCTGCCCCGGGCGGTATGAAGAAACGCTGAATGATCCCCCACCTCGACTCCTCCGTCATCTCCCCGGAGCAGCTCGTCTTCCTCGGCCAAGAGTACGTCAAGGAAGTCCAGGCTGTGGACGGCGGGCGCACGACGCTGCTCGCCGACTACCAGCAATTCATCCGGAACTA
>JBOIEG010000233.1:0-3148 GCA_050740915.1 Gammaproteobacteria bacterium
GCGTCTACGTCCGGTCTTCCACTGGGCCGTGCACCGCATCCATGCCCAGGTGTTCTTGACCGTGCTCGCCCTGTTGCTCGAGCGCATGGCGGAAGCGGCTTGCGCAGATACTTGGCGCAACATCCGCCCTGACTTGAAGCGGATCAAACTCGCGCAATTGTTGAGCCCTAAGGGGACTGTTTGGCAGCTGACTGAGCCCCCAACGGATGCACTCAAGCACTTGAAATCCCTGAAAATAAAGAATCCCCCACCGCTCCTTCAGATCGCTTAACCCTCTGCGTACAGGGGTGGTTTCGCCAACACCCCTAAGGCATTGATCCGTTCTACTAAATAACAATCATGTCCGTAGCAGCTGTCAAAGTCGGGCCGTATGGCCCTGGGTCATCACGAATGCCGCCCCGAGGCTCATTTGCAGTGACAGCTCTTGTTGGGCACGCTCGAGCGTCTCGGGCAGAGTCTGTAGGCGCTCGAGCGCCCGGGTAAGAAGATCGCTCGCCTCCCGGCCAGCGGATCGCCGAAGCGCATTCTGCGCCGCCTGCCCGAGATAGTGCACCGCCCAGGGGTCGTCTCTCGCTTCCTCGAAATGCACGGCGAGCTCCGCGGCTGCCGAAGGCGGCCTCTTTCGATAGTCCTACCTGTTGGTGGAGCCGCCGCCGCCGCGCCGCCGGCCAGCCCTCACCCACGGTCTGGGGATAGAGGGCGTGCAGGAAGCGGTAGCGTTCGCTTAGCCGCCGATTTGGCCCGGTAGGTCCCTCAGGCGAGCCCTTGGTCGAGCCTAGGAACAGGTGCCGGCTCGCCAGGGCCTCGCTGCAGCACTCGACCATGAGCACATCGGTTTCCAAGGCAGTGGCGACCATGGCGGTCGAAAACTCCATGCCGGCCACACTCGCCGCCTCGAGCACCCGCCGCTCCTCGGGGCGGAGCCGATCGAGCTGATGATCGATGAGCTGGCGCAGGCTCTCCGGCAACCCCCCGGCCAGATTGATCGGCGGTGCCGGCCAGGGTTGCTCCAACGCCGCTTCGCCGATCACACCCTGACCCATCAGGTCGTCCACCATCGTGATCATGAACAAGGGGTTGCCATCGGTGTGCCGGTGAACGAACCGCCCCCACTCTTCGAGCCGCGCCGCCTGGGACTCCGGTAGGGCAAACCGGGCGGCGAGGTATTGGGTGACCTCGGGGGCCGTCAAGAACCGCAACGGCAACTCCGCGCACTGCGCGTGCGCCTGGAGCTCCCGCACCAGGCCGCGCAACGGATGCCCGCTCGCGATCACATCCGCCGGCCGATACGTTCCCACCACCAACAAGTGCGCGGGCTCGCGGCGCCGGGCCAGCATGGCCAGCAGATCCACGGTGGAAAGATCGCTCCAGTGCAGATCTTCGAGCCACAGCACCAGCGGCGACTCGGCGGTCAGCACCTCGAACGCCTCGGCTAGCTCCCGCGCCATCCGCTCGGCCGTCGCGCCATAAACCTGGCGGCTCAGCATATCCAGCTCGGCCTCCTCCAGGAAGCCGGGCATTTGTAGGAGCCAGGTGGGCGCCTGCCGGCGCAAGAGCGGGATGAGCGCTCGCCCTTCCGCCCTGCGCGCGAGCCCCCCGAGGGCCTCGAGCAGCGGGAGGTAGGCAATCCGTCACTGACGTAGCCGTGCTGCCATATGGCCTTCAGCAACTCCTCTTGGGTGAGCAGCCGCTCCGGATGCTCGGCCAGATAGCGCAAGAGCCGAAATGCCTTCGGCCGCAAGGTCAAGGGCTCGGTCCCGCGCCAGAGTCGCTCGTTCGCGAGATCCAGCCGAAAGGGAGGAAAGCTGAGATCGGGTTCTTCGGCCATCGCGCTCCTTTGTGACCGCGCAGTCTTCTTATGGCCCCAAGGTAACGCAAAGTCCACGAAATTTCCACGCCGGGTTCACGGCGCCCTAACGGAACTACGCGTATGCTTTGGCCGTGGTGGGAGAAATAAGCAGTGAACAACAGACTGAGGTGGAGACCTTCTACCACGCCGCACATGGTATCGATTAGCCGAACAACTGATAGGAGAACTCTCATGAAAAGCAACATAATCGCGAAATCCCAACGGACATCGGCCCTGCTCGGGCCTGCTCGTGTAGGTCCGGCGTCTGCAGGATTCGGAACGGCGTCAGCGGGTGCCTCGCAGGACAGGCACTTTAAGTGTAATTATCAGATAAGGAGACAAAACATGGCTAGACAATCTATTGTAGGGTCGGTTGTGGGACTGCTCCTGGTGAGCGGTGCCCCGGCGGCCCTCCCGGCTGCGCCCGATACGGCCACGAAGGCCCGGGTCGAAGCGGCCTTCGGGCGGCTGCCGCTGCTCTTCATCGAGAACCGCGGGCAACTGGATCCGACCGTCGCCTATTATGCCCAAGGCCGGAGCACGAGCCTCTACTTCACCCCCGGGAGCCTCACCTTCGCCCTGAGCGGCAAACAAGATCCCCCAGCCCCGCGGGCCAAGGGTGGGCTGGTGAAGACAGGATGGAACCCCAAGAGCACCCCCGAGCGGTGGGCCCTCAAGCTCGACTTCCTGGGCGCTGATCCGAACGTCAAGCCGGTGGCCGAGGCGCCCCAGGAGGCGGTTATCAGCTACTTCAAGGGACCCCCATCGAAGTGGCAGGCAGGGCTCAAGACTTATGCGAAGCTCCGCTATCCTAGCCTCTGGCCCGGCATCGACCTCGTCTACAGCGGTACCGTGAACCGCATGAAGTACCACTTCCTGGTCAAACCCGGCGCCGATCCCAGGATGATAAAACTCGCGTATCGGGGCGCGACCGGGGTGCGGGTGAGCGATGCTGGCCAGCTCGAGGTAGTAACCCCCCTCGGCAATCTGCAGGATGACCGGCCGGTGGCCTATCAGGAGGTGAGGGGGAAGCGGGTGGAGGTCGCCACTGACTATGCTCTCGAATCCAAGGCCGAGGCGGGCAGCCACCCCTATGGCTTCAAGCTAGTGTAGTGTCCCTTAAATAACTTTACAGACTTTCCAGTGATTGCTATGGTCTCGCTCATGCCGACCACCCGCGTGGCGATCAAGTTGCAGCCGGCTGAACGCACGCCGTTGGAGACATGGGGATCCGCACACGGAACTCCGCAACAGGTGGCGCTGCGCTGCCGGATTATCTTGGGCGCCCTGGCGGGTCAG
>JBOIEG010000234.1:0-4548 GCA_050740915.1 Gammaproteobacteria bacterium
TCGCCCCGGCGCGGCAGCTTCGTGAGCGTGCCGGATTTAAAAGAGGCGATCGAGGAATTTAGGCAAGCCTGGAACCAAAATCCTAAGCCCTTCATCTGGACGGCCACCGTCGAGGACATCATCAAGAAGATCGAGCGGGCGCGGGTCAAAATGGAGCAGATCAAGCCCAGATCTACCCTGCCCCGAGGGAAAAAGAAGGCGGCTTAACTGTAAAGTTATTTAAGGGACACTACACTAGGATATAGAAGGACGAACGGTCACGATAAAAATCAAGGCATTACCCGTTCATACTTCGATACCTCAGTACGAACGGGTAACTTGTTCAGAGCTTCCCTAGACATTATGACTTCCGCGGAGGCTGATCCCCGGCTGGACCGCGGGTTAACCTCGATGAGACCAGAGCCGCATAATGAACATTTGGTCATTCATCGGGAGGTCAGCCACGAAACACCGGCAGGCACAGCAGATCGCGGCGGCTCGCCGATTGATCACGGAAATCGACAACATCGTAGACGCAACAACTAGAAATGACAGAATCCCCGTGGATTGAGTTCCTTAGGCTGTTTGCGTGATGTCGTGAAGCGGAGTGATCTGCTATTCGATGTTCTGCACCTGCTCGCGCATCTGCTCGATCAGCACCTTCAGCTCCACGCTAATTCCCGTGCTATCGATGTGTACGGATTTCGAGCCCAGGGTGTTTGCCTCGCGATTCATCTCCTGCAGCAAGAAATCCAATCGTCGCCCGACGGGCTTGTCGTGTTGGATCACCCGCGTAACCTCATCTGCGTGTGCCTGCAAACGGTCCAACTCCTCCGCCACATCGAGCCGCTGAATCAGCAATACCAACTCCTGCTCCACTCTTCCTGGGTCGACTTGTTGTCCCAACTCGAGCAGACGTCCTTTTATCCGCGCTACGAGCGCCTCGACGATCTCGGGCAAGCGTGCTCGCAACCAAGCGATGTGCTGGCGCACGCCTTCACAGCGTTCGGAAATCAATGCGCTTAGGCTCTCGCCTTCCCGACATCGGGCGTTGACCAGGGCCTCCAATGCACCGTCCAAGAGCGCCAATAAAGGGACGCTGGCCTCTTGCGTGTCGGGAGGATCGATCACCCCGGGCCAACGCAACAGGTCGAGAGGATTGACAGGAGCACAGTGCGGCACCTGGGCGCTTACCCTTCCGATGGCCTGCTCGATTTGCTGCAATATCTCCCGGTTTATGGCCAAACCCCGCTTTAGGTCGACCTCCAATCGATAGCGTAGCAGGCAATCCACTTTTCCGCGGTCAAGCCGTTTGCCGATGCGTTCCCGCACCTCGGCCTCAAGCGTACGGAACTCTTCCGGCAGCCGCGGGCTGATCTCCAGATAGCGATGGTTAACGGAACGGATCTCCCATACGGCAGATCCCCATTCGCCTTGCCCGGCACTGCGGGCGAACCCTGTCATGCTCTTAATCACCGACGCTGGTCTCCGAAGTTCTAGGAAAGGGATCTGAGTTGGAGGTGACAACTGATGGTAACCACTATCAGCTAAGGAAAATAGCACATCCGTCCCCGGCCTGGAACAGGATATAATGAGCATCTCGAACCATTTGATGTCCCGGGTGCGGTACAGGGGGTGCCGCCCTTCTAACAACGCAAGTGGTTGGAAGACGGAAAAACGCGGCGAAGAGGCCCATTCTTCTAGTCCAGAAACCACCGATAACGAAAGGTCCTACTATGCGCCCTAGCGGTCGAGCACCCGATGAATTGCGCCCCATAAGGTTTACCCGGAATTTCTCCAAGCACGCCGAAGGATCGGTACTGGCGGAGTATGGCGACACCAAAGTCGTTTGCACTGCCAGCGTGGAAGAGCGGGTACCGAATTTCTTGCGCGGCAGAGGTTCGGGCTGGATAACGGCGGAATACGGGATGCTTCCCCGCTCCACCGGGGAACGCACACGCCGTGAGGCTTCGCTCGGTCGTCAAGGGGGACGCACTCTGGAAATCCAACGCCTGGTCGGCCGCTCCCTACGCGCGGTGGTCGATCTGGACGCGCTGGGCGAACGCACCTTGTTGGTCGATTGCGATGTGATCCAGGCCGATGGCGGTACACGCACCGCCTCTATATCGGGAGGGTATGTGGCTTTGGTGGAGGCCGCGGATTTTCTGGTACGCAAGAAACTGGTCCAGGTACGCCCCGTGCACGGAATGGTCGCAGGGGTTTCCGTGGGCATAGTGGGCGGTACGCCGGTGCTGGACCTAGACTATAGCGAGGACAGCGAAGCGGAGACAGATATGAACGTGGTGATGAACGACGCCGGTCATTTCGTAGAGATCCAAGGCACGGCGGAAGGGCACGCTTTTCGCCTGGACGAACTGCAGGCAATGCTGGGACTGGCGCGACAAGGCATTCAACGCATCATAGAAAAGCAGCGTAGCGTACTAAAAATCGAATGAGACAAGGGGTCGAAGTCGTGGTCGCGAGCAGCAACCCAGGGAAGCTGCGCGAGATCGCAGCGATCCTGGCCCCCCTCCCGTGGAGCGTGCGGCCACAGGTTGAATTTAACGTAAAAGAGATCCCGGAAACGGGGCTCACTTTTGTGGAAAACGCCTTGATCAAAGCCCGCAACGCGAGCGCCGGTTCCGGGCTTCCCGCGATCGCCGACGATTCGGGACTAGAGATCGATGCCTTGGGAGGCGCGCCGGGGATCCGTTCGGCACGTTATGCCGGGAAACAGGCCTCCGATCGGGACAATCTCGAGAAGCTCATCCAGGAGATGGCCGGGGTGCCCTGGGAGCAGCGCCACTGCCGGTTTCACTGCCTCATGCTGTATGTGCGCCATCCTCAGGATCCCACGCCCGTCATTGCCCATGGGGTGTGGGAAGGGATGTTGTTATTCGAAGCGCAAGGTCAAAATGGCTTCGGTTATGACCCCTTGTTTCACGTGCTGGCCTATGGGTGCAGCTCTGCCGAGCTGGAGCCGGCGGTGAAGAATCGCATCAGCCACCGCGCCCAGGCGCTGCGCGAGCTAGTCACCAAATTGGTAGGCACCCCGCGTGATTGAAACGGCGCCCCCGCTTTCGCTTTACATACACCTGCCCTGGTGTGTCCGCAAATGCCCTTATTGCGACTTCAATTCACACCGCGTTGGCGCAAGCGTTCCGGAGTCCGAATACATCCGGGCCCTGCAGCGCGATCTGAATTACAGCCGCTCGCTCGTCGGTGACCGAGTCATACAGTCCCTATTCATGGGCGGCGGAACACCGAGCTTGTTCTCGGGAGACGGCATTCGCACCTTGCTCGATGGCGTTCGTGGATCCCTTAAGCTCAGCCACGACGCCGAGATCACCTTGGAAGCCAACCCCGGCACGGCCGAAGCGCATCGTTTCGAGGCTTATCGCAAAGCGGGCGGCAACCGGCTATCGCTAGGCGTGCAATCGTTTCGCCCAGAGAAACTGGCAAGTCTCGGGCGCATTCATAGCGGTCGGGAGGCGCGTGAAGCTTTTCAACTCGGGCGCCAAGCCGGGTTCGATAACATCAATATCGATTTAATGTACGGGCTTCCCGAGGATACGATTGAAGGGTCGATCGAGGACTTGGAACAAGCGCTCGCTTTAGCGCCCGAGCACCTCTCATGGTACCAACTGACTCTGGAGCCAAACACGCCTTTTTTCCGCCATCCCCCGCCTTTGCCCGATGAGAACATTATCGCCGAGATAGAGCAACGAGGCCGAGGCTGGCTGCGAGAGGCAGGATTTCAGCGCTACGAAATATCGGCTTACGCAAGGCCGGGCCTTCAATGCAGGCACAACCGCAATTACTGGGAATTCGGCGATTATTTGGGACTCGGCGCCGGAGCGCACAGCAAGATCAGCTTACCTGAGAAGCGGGTGATCGTGCGTCAGGCGAGGTGCCGGCACCCGAGTGCTTATATCGACGCCGCCGGTACACCCGGCTCTATTGAGAGCCAATACGAGCTTACGGCCGAAGACCTGATCATGGAATTCATGATGAACGCACTACGCTTAACCCAAGGGTTCACGAAAGAGCTGTTCACGGATCGCACGGGGCTGCCGCTGAGCGCGCTGAATCCGGCGCTGAGCTTGGCGCGGCAACGTGGATTGCTTGCGGTGGAGCCGGGACGGATCCAGGCTACCGCAAGAGGACGCTTGTTTTTAGACGATCTGTTGCAACTCTTTTGCGCAGAACCTGCACAAGGTATGGATCCGCGGCGCCGTTCGAGTCGATAACACGGCACCGTGCCGGCAGTTCGGGAACTCGCCACAGCTACCTTTCTGAGGCGATGTCCGACGCGTGAAGCTGCAATTCGATCCAACTATGTAGTGTCCCTTAAATAACTTTACAGACTTTCCAGTGATTGCTATGGTCTCGCTCATGCCGAACACCAGCGTGGCGATCAAGTTGCAGCCGGCTGAACGCATTCCGCACACGGAACTCCGCAACAGGTGGCGCTGCGCTGCCGGATTATCTTGGGCGCCCTGGCGGGTCAGAACAATGTGTCGATCGCCGAAGAACTCGGCGTAAGCCGGCCCACCGTGCAACTGTGGC
>JBOIEG010000235.1:0-1370 GCA_050740915.1 Gammaproteobacteria bacterium
TCCCCATGTCTCCAGCGGCGTGCGTTCAGCCGGCTGCAACTTGATCGCCACGCGGGTGTTCGGCATGAGCGAGACCATAGCAATCACTGGAAAGTCTGTAAAGTTATTTAAGGGACACTACACTAGCATAGCGGTACCAACTCAGAAAAGTAAAGATGAGAGTCTGTCTGCGAGAGTCAGTGCCGCCACGATCCATCTAGATACATCGGTTTGGCCGGATGGCAAGACTTACGTGATGCGTTGTCATGCCGGTAGCGGATTTAAGGGGATAGGGACAGGGTGGACGATCTGCGTCTATGAATCTGCCACTACTGTGCTTGCCCGAGCAGGCAGCGTTCAGCGGCATATTTTCGCCATCATTTTCGGACTGGATGTGATCGCTGTAGCTATAGGTGTCAGGGTGATATATCACATCATGCGACGTCTTATCGCTATAGCCCGTGCCGCCGACGACCTGCGAACTGGCGCCACGACCGAATTGCACATCCCGGCTGGCGAGGATGAGATCGCTCGTATCGGCCAGGCGTTTAACCTCTTGGTGCAGGTATTACAGGCCGAACAGCAATCGCTGCGGGCATTGAATGCATCTTGACATGCACTCTGCCGACGCGGGCTGCGCAAATGGGGGCCAATGAAGGCTGGCATACCGATGCCAATCCCAGGCACTGGACGACTGAACAGATAGCTTATGGATGCCATAACCGCGACCCCCGCAGCGAAATGGCCTAAAAATACCCGTCCTTGCTGGACCAGATGCAGAGAGAACAACACCGGGATAACGCAGCCACCGACATTAATGGCGATAATCGTCCTGCCCTGGTACGGTGGACGACCCCTGAAAAATAGCCCGTGCGACCAGGGATCGTATTGCAATGGCGGTTGCTGCGGGCGCCCTGGCTTCAGCAACGGAGTCGTTGGCCGCGGAATTTTGTCCGGGCGGAAAGGCGCCACTGCGCACCACGTTATTGACCGCCGGGGGGGCCAACTCTATAGTACTTCGCCGCGGGTCGGATACAAGAGTGGAGAGCAAAGACGGGATAGGTTCACGGCAGTCAACCAGTGCACGAGCGAGACTGCGTGCCCCAGCTGTCATGGATGGCGCAGACCCCGGAGATACTGCGACCACTCGACGGGAACCCGCGACCTCGACCGTAAGGACAGCCTAACAATTAAACCAGGAGACAAACCCATGAGCACATTAGTCGTCGTCGGTTACAACGATGTTCATAAGGCGGAGGAGGTCCGGCTCACCCTGCGCAAGCTGCAGCGCGATTATTTGGTCGAGCTGGAGGACGCGGTCGTTGCGGTCAAGGATGCCAAGGGCAAGATCAAACTGCACCAGGCGGTGAACCTGACCGCGGCCGGGGCGG
>JBOIEG010000236.1:0-1438 GCA_050740915.1 Gammaproteobacteria bacterium
GTAGCGTCCCTTGTCTTGCGAGATCTGGTTCTTGTTCAAATAAAGCCCTGGATGCTTCGTCTGCCATGAGGGATACCGTTGCTTCAGTTGTGTTCTCGCTATTTTACCAGCTCCCTTCTCATCATTCTCCTGTCCCAGGAGGTTTTTTCACAGCCTCTCAGTGTTGTAGAAAATTTCAACAAAGTGTAGGGAAGCGTACTCCTTCAATCAAGCGGATCTCGTGTATGCAGAGATGCATAGCGGCGGCGTATGATCGAGCAAGGCTATAGCCATAGCTGTTTTCGCCAACATTGCGAAGCGTCCTGTAAGGTGTTCAACGGATATGTTCGAGCCGTGAGCGGCGGAAAAACGGAATGAACGAATTCTCACAGAACCCTCTAGCCTCCGGCCTCCCGCCTCCGATCTCCAGTTCCTGGTCTAGCCTTCTTGCTTGGTTCGCCGCTAACCCGGTCGCCGCCAATCTGCTCATGCTGCTCATTCTGCTCGGGGGGTTCGTGGGTCTTTGGCAGATCGACAAAGAGGTCTTCCTGCAATTCCGTCCGCCTCAGGTGTGGGTTACGGCGAAATACCCTGGCGCCGGACCGCAGTTCATTTTCTCGGGTTACGCCGCTGCGCGGCTAACCCAGGCTACGATTTCTGGGCATCGCGTGCTGGGCTTCTTACGGAATTCTGTACGCCCTCATTAACCACGCTTAGGCAGGAGAGGCTAAGCGCCGGAAGCGTGGCCACGCCAGCTCAAGCGTGTGAGCCGGCCGCGGAGCCGTGATGGATATGTGATAGTTCGGTGATGCCCCGATGATCTTGCGCCTGTACTCTCGCGCTGGTGGCCATTACGGGCGGCGCCATAAGACGACCGTGAAGCAATCATCCGAAGCATCCGAAGGAGGGACGCTATGGGAACGATAACAAACCCTGATCCGCACCGCACTGACGCACGGAGTTCCCGGTGGTGGTCGTGCCCTGGCCACCCAGCACTACCCGATCTCGAACGCAATCTCTTGTATACTGCGGTCACCCGCGGTAAGCGCTTGGTGGTGGCCATCGGCCAACCGCAAGCCTTCGCCACTGCCGTAAACACCGTCAAGGCGGCCCGGCGACTGACCGGCCTCCCGCAACGCTTGTCCCGTTGAGGCGCTATCCGGTACGTTGATGAAGCGGCTCGTTGCTATCTTAGCTTACACCTTGCTACCGCTAGGCTACGCCGTCGGCGGGAGTTTCGATCATAGCCACCGTGCGTGGACTGAATTGTTACGGCAGCACGTCGTCTTGATCGACGGCGGCAGCGGCTCTCGGGTGCGCTATGCCGAGCTCAAGAACTCCGCGGTAGGGACGCCGGTTACCCGGCGCCCCCCGCACAGACCCGGACGTGCAGTATTCCCGCATCCGGTTCCTCGGTTGCACTCGCTTCCGCGCAGGTGGGAACCGTCACCGGCCCTCC
>JBOIEG010000237.1:0-10769 GCA_050740915.1 Gammaproteobacteria bacterium
ACTCGGTCTCGCCGCGACTAATTCCTTTTGCCGCGACCGTCCTGCGCTCAGGCACGCTACGTCGCTATCGCTCGCGCGTGCCTTCACTCAATGACTTTACGCCGTCCATCTAGAGGACGGCTATCGCGGGCTCCTCGCCTCGGCGTTCCGCCTTCCATGGCTCGTCGGGTGTCCCTGCCGAGTCGTTAGTTTAAGTTATAAAAGTACTATAAGAAAATCGTATAATGTCATGGCACATAGGCAAAAGTGTTTATAACATGCAGGGATCATAGGCGGTCTTACTCACAGGCTAGGTAACGTAAGAGCGCTCATAATATCAAAAGATTGTGTCCGCCCATCAAGACGCTTAGCTCCCGCGCCGCGCGCGTCGGCTGATCGACCAATGAACCGGGATGCGGAAAGAGCGATAATTTGTGGGTATGCATGCGTTGGCTTTATAAGGGGCGGAGAAAAAGAAGATCGAAGCTCCAGCCACAGGCGCGATCTACATAGCGAGATACTTTATCCTGGACCCCTTGGATTCAAATCATTTTGTGTTTCTAATCATTGCAGGAATCTCGATTGTGATATATCCGCCGCTGCTATCAATAATAGTCGCCATGTTGCTCGTCGCGATGGGGTCGATAATCGTGGCGATCGGTTACCACAAATCGCAAACTGCGGCGCCATTACGACAATCCAGTCATAGAGCTTTTTTCCGGTTCTAGGGCCGAGTACGCAATTCGACGTTGACGTTTTTCAAATCGCGTTGCCCGGAACCCTGTAGCTCTGGCCTTTCGTCTTTGACCGGGTGTGATAACAGACAGTACCAACGATTAACCGCCTACACGCGTCGTCGGTGGTGAGAAACAAGCGCTTGATGTGCCCTTCGCACCGGGGACGCCGGCCGCTAGCCGCAGCGCCGCTTACTGGTGCCAGGGACGGGACTGCCTACAGGACAAGCATCGGACCGGCCTCGCGTTTAAGGCCCGTCAGCCGGCCGCTGGCCCATCAGTGCGATATTGCGCTTGTGTAAAAGCCTTTCGATCTCGACCATAATGTCTTGCGACAGTTCCAGATCGACAGCGCCGGCAGTCTCTTCAATTTGGCGCGGATGCCGCGCCCCTACGATGGCTGCGGTGACCTCAGGCCGCCGCAGCACCCAAGCGATCGCGAGATGAGCGACGGGATGGCCGGTTTTTTGGGAGAGCGCCCTCAACCCCGCGACGAAATCCAAGTTGGCGCTAAGCTCGGGCTCCTGGAAGCGCGCACCCTTACAACGCCAATCATCGTTCGGAAGGGCTTGTAGCGATTCTCCTGTGTATTTTCCGGTTAAGAGGCCATATGCCATAGGACCGTAGGCAATGACACCGAGCTCGTGCTCTTTGCAGAACGGGAGAATTTCTGCTTCCACCGCTCGATCGAGCAAACTGTACGGAGGCTGCAGCGAAGCGATTGGATGGATCTTGTGAATACGCTCCATCTGTTGGACGCCGAAATTCGATACCCCGCCGTAACGGACTTTACCTTGTTGACTAAGCCCATGGATAGCCTCCCACGCTTCTTCAATATCCTCTGCGGGGTTTGGCCAATGGATCTGATAGAGGTCAATGACGTTCGTCCCCAGTCGCCGCAAACTGTCCTCGGCTTCTTTCTGAATGCTCGCGCTGGTCAGCCGGCCAAAAACCGATTGGCTTTCACCCTCCCACACCAGCCCGCACTTGGTGGCAAGAATCACCTGGTTACGCCGGCCTCGAATGGCACGGCCGACGACTTCTTCGCCATGTCCAAGGCCGTAGGCCGGCGCGGTGTCGATCCAGTTGATACCCAGGTCCAGCGCCCGCTGTATGGTGTCGATCGAGTCCGCGTCGCTCTGCGGACCCCAACCGTAATCCCAGGGCCCTCCGATAGCCCAGGTGCCGAGCCCAATGCTGGTTAATTGCAGCTCGGTTTTACCAAGCGCTCGGGTCTGCATTCCGACTTCGTGTTGTATTGCCCTATAGAGATAGCGATTATTGTAGTCATAAGAGGTGCTCATCCGATACCCAGAGCGAGCTGCATCGTGCCCTGAAAGCGAAAGACGAAGGTTTGACAGCGGCTAGGTAACTACGGCGCGCTCATTCTCTGCGTGCGGCAACATTTGTGCATACGAACGGGAGCGATCGCTAACAGCCAAGCCCAAGTATCATCGCTTTAACCCAGGCCACCTGCTGGCGGTGCTCCTGTTCTCGGGCATGGTCGTTGAGAACGTCTTCGTCGAGAAATATGGGCTCAGCGTTCGGCAGACGATCCAGCCTTAGGGCGAGATCGCGCGACCTGGGCAGGGGCCCAAAGACGACCCCGCACGAACTGCGCCTGCGCCGCGCTCCGCCTACTCTTCTACTCCACGACCACCCCGGTTGGGTCCTGCCCCAGGGGGCCTTGCTCGGTGCGGCCGAAGTCGCTGAGGAGGCGGCGTGCGCCGTTCGCCGGGTCCACGCGGAACAAGGCGCCCTTGGACTCAGTGCCGGCATCGATACTGGTCACGAAGATCTCGCCTGCGGTGCCCACCGCCAGCCCAACCAAGGATAGGGGACCGTCCGGTTCCTCCGGCCCTTGCGTAGGGTCACCGAAATCACTCAGCAGGCTGCGCGTGCCCTTCGCCGGATCCACACGAAAGAGCGCGCCCTTGGACTCGGTCCCGGCGTTGGGATCGGTGACCAAGATCTGGTCGGGAGCCTCAATCGCAACACCAAAAGGATCGGCCCCTTGCGGGCCTTGGCCTGGGTCACCGAAGTCACTGAGCACGGTGCGTGTACCGCTCCCCGAGTTCACACGCCACAATGCGCCTTTCGCTTCTGTCCCCGCATTGGTGTCGGCGATGAGGATCTGGCCTTTGCCATCCACCGCCACACCGCCGATACCGCTGTTCGGTCTGTCTTGGGGGACGCCGAAATCACTCAAGACCGTGCGGGCCCCGCTTTTGGCGTTCAGGCGAAAGAAGGCCCCTTTGGCATCTGTCCCGGCGCCTGGGTCGGTGACCAGGATGGCGCCCTTCGGTTCCACGGGCGGGAGATTGCCCGGCGAGAGGGCGTCGACAGCAGCTACGTGAGCCGGATGGTCAACTTGACCACGCTGGCCCCCGATATCGTGGCGGCTGTCCTGTTTGTTGCGATGCATCGACAGCATGTCTGCCAATGTAGGCTGGTCACGCCAAAGGACTTATACGCACGAGCGCTGATTTATTATCCTCGGCCTGTATACCGATTTCGATGGGCAGAAATCGGCCAATGATACCGGCATTGGTGAGCATGTGGCCGGTCACTTTGGAAGTGCGCAAGAGGGACTCCCCCTTCGCGAAGGCGAGGGGCAGCAGCAATTGATCTGCCAAATACGCATCCACGGCGCCATCGCTATCGAGAAATTCCAGTAACGCGTCCACCGTCTCGTCAGCCACCTGCTCCGCCCGCTTGCCACGCTGACCCAAGGAAAAGAAGCATGCCTGCGAACGCTCGAATTCCGCGACCAGCAGTAACATGGTACCCGGTGAGTAGGCCTCGAGGAATTCAAGCGCGATGGCGCAACAGGTGCAGCGTCGGCTCAGTCGGCGTACGGCCCGATCCCGCTGGCGTTCAGCGATACTCATCGTCAGGTTCGCCACTGCCGATGATCCGCGGATTTGCAATAGTCTGCCGCGCTCTGTACGGTGCAAGGTGCGCAGTCCGGTCACCGCCGGGATGCGCGCGTGCACGATGCCACCGCCCGGCGGATAAAAGCCAGCGCGCTCAAGTTTGAGCGAGAGCTCAAGACCAGAGGCTTCGAGGAAGCACCGCCAGTTTCGCTCAAGATAGTGGAAACACGGACTAAACGGAACGTGGGTGCCGCCCACGGTGGTTACCGAAGATTCGTCGCCCGCAAAGGCAAGCGGGAGATATACCGTCTGCAACACGAGCGAAGTCGCCCCCGCCGTGCCGATGTCAAAGAGGTAATCTCCCGCCTGCACGCGGCCAGGTACGAATTCTAGCGCCATCGAACCCACTCGATCCCCGAGCACGCGTGCATCGCCTATCTCCGCTGCTGCCTGCACCGCCTTTAGATGTTGGGGCATTAGGCCGGGTTTCGCGCGGCCGGCGCGAATTCTGTCCAGGCGAAACGGCTTACTCGTCAACAGCGATAGTGCGAGCGCACTGCGCAAGATCTGGCCTCCTCCCTCCCCTTGCGACCCGTCAATGTCAATCACATGTGCCCCGGGTTTCTTGTGCGTCAGCAAGCTTGTGCCATCGAGGTAGGCGGCGAAATCTGCCATATCGAAGCGTGCTTCGAGCAACAAGATTTGAGTGCATGCCCTTGAGTTTTGCGTTGCTGTAATGCCGCTATCGTGTCTGACAAAGCTCCCGTGGGCCCGTGCTCCCAGCGGGTCTGATCCAAGCACAGTTCGAACCGAAGAGGATACAGGCTGTATCCCTTGTTCGTAGGCGACCCCGGCTCATGTCCTTCCAAGCCAGCGGCGCACGGTGGCCTTGTAGCGGCGGTATGTCTCCCCAAACTTGCACTCCAAGTAGCGTTCCTCCCGGGCAATCACTCCATAGCGCATGACAATCAGCACTGGGACGAGCAAGATCACTATCCAGCCGTTGTTCGCAATGACGCCAATACCCACGTAGATCAGGCTTAGCCCGAGATAGATCGGATTGCGAGACCAGCGAAATACCCCGTCAGTCACGAGCGCGGTTGTCGGTTTATACGGTTCGAGGTGGGTCCCCGCTCTGCGAAATTGCACCATGGCTCTCGCGATGACGAGCACGCCGCTCGCGACCAGCGCGAAGCCCAGCGGATACCGTGGCCCGTTAGCCAAGGGTGCTAGAGGCCACACGTAGTTGAGGCCCACCCCAAGGAATAAAAACGCAAGGTAGACGAGGGGCGGCAGCGCGACCACGTTTGCGTGGTCCGGGTGCTCATCAGTCATGGCGGCAGTCTCCTACCGACTGTAGTTCAGTTCGAATATCCAGACTCAAGCAACCTGGTGTCGTTGCCGATTGAGGTGTAGTAGCCAGGTCCTTGCGGGCCATTTTCATTCCAGTCCCGACTCGGGCTCACCCAATAGTTTTGACCGGTGCTCGCATCGTGATAGTTTTCCATTTCCAGCCACCGGCTGTAGCCGGGATCCCCCTCGTCTTCACCGCGCGCCCGAGCGCTCGGGCTTTCCGATGTCCAGTCGGCGCCGGAGGGTCTGAGTGGAACGTTGCAGCGTATGGAACGCGCTACCGCCGCGGCGGTAGCGCCGTATTCCTCCCACCCGGCGGATGCTGTGCCGGCAGTACGCATGACAAGCACGTCCTGTTTTCTACGGTCCTTCTTCATGACGCTCGCGTTCGCGGGGGGATCGGCTGGTCGGCCCACCTGTGATGGGATCGATCCTGCTTGCGGGCGTTACCGGGTGGCTATTGAGTTATCTACTGGTGCCGCCGTCAGGTAAGCCAGCGAGTCTAAGTTAAAGCGGGTGGGGGGCAGGCCGAAAGCCGCAAACACCTCCGAGGAATCGCAGGTATTGCCCTTCATCAGCATCGTGATCTGGTCGCGGGTGATGGGGAAAAACTCGAATCCTTCCAGCACGCCTGCCACTAGCTTCACCCAAAACACCGGAACCGGAAGCGCGAGCTTGTAAGCACCGACAGCCCGTGCGAGCTGCTGGATGAGAGTCTTCCATTCCAAAGCCTCGGGTCCACACAGCCCGTAGGTCTTCTGATAGGTCTCGGGCATGGTGAGGGACTTAACCAAGACCCTCGCCACGTCTTGGACGTGGATCGGGGCGAGGCGAAAGGTTCCGGCCTGCATGGGAAGCAGTCCTTCGTAGAACAGGGGCGCCGGGATAGGGGGCTTGATGATCTGCTGGTAGAGTCGGGTCGCGAATTCCGTCCGTCCTCGGGGAGGCCCGAAGATCACCGAGGGGCGGAAGATGGTCCAATCAAGCTCAGTGCTGATGAGATGTTGCTCGGCCCGGTATTTGGTGGCTTGGTACGTGGTCCCATCAGGTTTGACCCCATTGGCGCTCATTAGGATGACGCGCTGCACGCCAGCATCGAGGGCCAGGTCGATGGTCCGTTTGGCCCCCTGGTATTGGAGTTCCTCGAAGGTGCTACCTTCGGCTTTGCGCTCACGCAAGATCCCGATGAGGTAAATGGCGGCGTCGCACCCGTCCAAGGTCTTGCGTACCGCCTCGGGATCTCTCACGTCGCCGTGCACGATGCTGGAGAGCTCTTGGTGCCGGACCTTAGATCCGCTGCCGGGTCGTACCAGCAGCGCCGGTCGGTGGCCCTGCGCGAGTAATTCATCAATAAGGTAACTGCCAACGAAGCCGGTACCACCTATCATTGCGACCTTCATATGCCACCTCGTTCTTCGAGCTTCTCTCAAAGCTTAAGGATACGCTTAGCTAGGCTTAAGAACATCATCTGGGCTCTAAAAACAGGAGCGCACCTCGATACCGATGGTGGTCGCTCTGGGACAATCAGCCCGAGATGCTTTCACCAACCGCGAGGTGGACAAAGATAGCGATGTTAAATAGCGCGCGTGCGCCTCATTGGTTTCTATTCTGTAACGCGGCCGGATCCTGGTAATAGAAATCGCGGAGCTGTTCGTACACTTTTTGATAGACTTGCGCAAGCAAGATCGGGTTGTCAAAGAAATACTCGCTTAGCACCGCGAAAAACTCTCCCGGATTCTCCGCCGCGTAGGGGTCGATGGGAGTGTCCTCACCCGCGGCCAAGCGCGCAGTAAGGTCATCGTACGCGGCCTGAAAAACGGCGCTCCAGGTGCGTGAGCTCATGCCCGAGTGCAGCGGCGGGAAACCGTCAACGGCGTCGTTCAACAGGTCAAGCTTGTGCGCCATCTCGTGCACCACGACGTTGTAGCCCGCACCTTGGGCCCGAGGCCTCCACATCGGCGACCGAAAGCACCACGGGACCCCATGAGGAGGATTCCCCTGAGAGCACCTCCTCCCATTCTTGCACCAGCCCGTGCTCATCGTGCAGGCGACGCGGGCTGACAAACGCCGCCGGGTAGAGGATCAGCGTGTGCCAGTCTCGGTACCAGTCGAGCCCCAGATTGAGAACCGGCAAACAGGCAAGAGCCGCGATGCGCGTCTGCAAGGCCTCATCAAGCCTTGCTCCCCGCACCGGCAGAAAGGTCTTCTCATGGGCGAACACGGTGGCGAGCTCCCGCAGGCGTTCGCGCGATGCTTGATCGAGAGTCAGGAGTCTCGAATGCGCGCGCAAGGTGGCATCCCAGAGCGCATCGGAAAGCGGCCAGCGCCTGAGGATCCTGCGGCGTCTTACGTTGCGCAATAAACGCATGCTTTGCCTTTCAGGGGTCCGTCACCCGTCCCATGTTTCACGATGGGGGCGGTATTCAGTAAATGGCAGGTTCAGTTGTGTAGCAAGGACGATCGATTATCATCGGTATGGCGGCGGCCTGGCCCAAAACGCAGGTCTTCATGTGACCGGCGTGTTGCTGGTCCACAACGGCACTTCCAGCGCCAAAACAGTCGAAAGCCTGCGCGGTGCCATCCGATTAACGTTCTCGGTGTCACCGTAACCAAGGCATCCTTCCAGTCAAACCGCTATGAGGCCCCCTTTTATCAATAGACGAAGCCACCTTATGGAACCTTCGTAGTAGAGACGATCCCGCGGCGTTGCATTGTCCTCGGCGGCTCGAACGAGTCTATCTTGGTTTCAGCAAGCGGCATCAGAACGTTGTCTGTACCAAACAGCTAGCGAGGTTCAATGGACGCCCCGGGATCGGGAGCAACTTGTGTGACCCGATCCTGGGGTAACCAAGCGGGGATATGCTGATCCTCCGCGACTGAGAGGCGATTTCGTGCCCTTGGCTTTCCTATTCAACACGTCAGGTTTTATCCAGTTAGTTTCAGGTTTAGGCAAGGGGCAGACAGCGTTACCATCCTCTCAGGCAATACAGGCTATAAACGGAGCGAGACGAGGGTCCAATCATTGCGACAGGCTGCCGAGTATTGGCGGAGGGTCGTTCAGGTGCTCTGAGGCACAGGTTGTTAACCTTCATAGCCGACCGCTTCGACCGCTCACTCATCAGGGCGCCAGTTAGACCAACGGACTCCTCGTCCCCTCCTTGATTTTAAAGCTTGCTCATAAATTGTCCCTCGTTAAACGGTCGACCCTGGGTGAGCATGGCGTAGACCGTACGCCCGATGCGGTGGGCGAGAATCGAGAGCGCTTTGCCCTTGCCGTACTTGCGGGCTTGTCGCTCCATGTAGTGTTGGGCTTTGAGGTTGCCCCGAAAAAGAGGACCGCAGCCTCGACTTTCTGGCCTATTTCAAATAGGCGTTGCCGATCTTCTTCCCGAGTAGCCGTAGGTCTTGCCCGCCGATTCCTTGCTGCATTTGATGAGTCGCGCGTAGGAAACAAACTGCTGCACGGTGGGAAAGCGGTGGATATCCTCAATCTCATAGAGAATGACGAGCGTCAAAATTCGCCCAATACCCCGGACCGAGCGCACCACATGATAAGTATAATGCAGACAGCCAACGAGGCGGCCAAAAAAATTCCATGCTTCCAGGCTACACCGATTTCTCCGTGCATGGCCAACGAGCGCTTCAGAATCGGGAAAATGCATGGTCGGTTATTATTTGCGGAGCACACTATCGCTCGCGCGGCGCGCCACGACCCCA
This sequence comes from Gammaproteobacteria bacterium, assembly GCA_050740915.1. Lineage (GTDB taxonomy): Bacteria > Pseudomonadota > Gammaproteobacteria > JBOHHR01 > JBOHHR01 > JBOHHR01. The sequence continues at coordinate 8,660 of JBOIEG010000237.1, forward strand.
CGTAGCAGCCTCAGTCACTCAGGTGCTCGGGCCGAACAACGAGCGTCATTGACCAACGCCCTCCTTCGTCTTTTTCGATACAAACTGCTGAGCCGGGTTTGAAACTCACGACCGGTTGATCCTCATCATCCGCGACGAGACGTGACACCAGTAAACCCAGAAACGGCAGGTGACTGACGATCACGGTTCCGTCACCGATCTCCTCAATCTGCTTTGCGAACTTCTTTGGCGGATCGTCGGGGTTGAGACCTGACATTGCGCCAATACTCACGTTTCTCCCTAGGTCTTTGGCGAGGATCTCGGCGGTTTGCTGTGCACGAGTCTTACCGCTGTGAACGATCCGCGAGACGTGCATCTTCGCTGCAACAAGGAACCTGGCAAGCCGCTCGATGCCCCGACGCCCGGTATCGCTTAACGGTCGGTCCGGATCCACTTCCTTTGGTACGGCGTCTCCGTGCTGAACCAGGTACACCCTCATTCTCTAACCTCCCGAAAGACCGTCATGCCTGCGCCACAGGCATAGTCCGGTCGACTTTCGGTTTTCCCATCCCTGGTTCTGGATTCGGGCCCTTTCCCCGGTGCCAACTACGCGTCAATCAGGCACTGGCACGGCGTTCGTCCAAGCGCCAGAGCCCTGCCTTGCGGGCGACGGCATGGGCTTGTGCCATCTCCTGGTCACTCGGGCGACGGTTTATTTCCACGTACTGCACCGTGCCGTCCTTGCCCGAGGCACCCACCTGAAACTCCGGCCGGTACTGGCCCATGAGATTGATGTAGGTGCCCGGTGACAGCTCATCGGCCAACCACCTGCAGATCGCCGCAGTTTCTTCCGTCTGCTCAGGCATCACCAGATGACGCACCAGGACGCACGCTTGGCCAACCCGTCGCGGCCGAATTTGAGCACTCCGACTTGCCGATACATCTCCTTGATCGCTTCCATGGCCCGTTCGGGATAATCCTTCGCTTTCACGTACCGGCGCGCACTGTCGTAAGTCCAGAACTTGAAATCGGGCAGGTAGATATCAACGAGACCATCGAGCAGCTTCAGCGACGCCACCGCGTCGTAGGCACTGGTATTGTAGACGATGGGCAGGTTCAGTCCGCGCGGAATGGCGGCGGCGACGGCTTCGATGACTTGCGGTACGACGTGCTCCGGCGTCACGAAGTTGATGTTGTGACAGCCGCCTGCCTGCAACACCATCATGAGGTCGGCGATCTGTTCCGGCGGGCACTCGGAGCCGACCGGCTGTTGGCTGATGTCCCAGTTCTGGCAAAACACGCACCGCAGATTGCATAGCGAGAAGAAGATTGTCCCCGACCCGTTCCAGCCCCGCAGACAGTCCTCCTCACCAAAGTGAGCGAAGGCGCTCGCGACTTTGGCGTAACGGCCGGTGTGACAGACGCGCGCCTCGTTTTCCAGCCGGTTGATGTGGCAGTTGCGCGGGCATGCGCAACAGTCCTCGAGTTCCCTCAGACCTGCTGTGACGCGCTCTTCAATCTTCCCTGCGCGGAATAGCTTGAGGTAAGCGGGCTCGAACTCATCGATCGCGAACCGCTCATCGACTTGGGTCAACTTCAGCAACTTCGCCAGCATACTTTCGAACCTACTCCGGCGCCGGGATGCTGTCAATCCGCAGCGGGGCGCAGGACGGGCCGTCAATGTGGCAGGCGGAAGACATGCGATGAGGGGTCAGCAGTTCGGACGTGCCACTATCCCGCTTGACACGAGGCAGCTCAACCGTGTGGTGAGCTTTGATAGCACCAAAGGACATATCGAGGCCGAGGCGGGCATCCAATGGTCGGAGTTGATCCTATACAAGCAGGTGATCCGAAGCCCTGAGCAATCCGCGAAAAGCAGACGGGAGGACCGCGTCTGCCTAGGCGGCTCGCTCGCAACCAGCGTCGACGGCCGAGGACTCCGCTTCCCGCCGATCATCAATGATGTTGAGTCGTTTGTTCTGATCGGTTCTCAGTGCTGGGGCTCGCGCAACCCGTGGACAGCACGGACACGGTCGATCCGATGTGTGCGTGTACAGCCGCCTCGAATTGACCCACGAGGTCCGAGAACAGGCGCCGCGTTTAGATGGTCGACCCCGACAGCAGAACGGCG
>JBOIEG010000238.1:0-1846 GCA_050740915.1 Gammaproteobacteria bacterium
TCCGTGTGCGGATCCCCATGTCTCCAGCGGCGTGCGTTCAGCCGGCTGCAACTTGATCGCTACGCTGGTGTTCGGCATGAGCGAGACCATAGCAATCACTGGAAAGTCTGTAAAGTTATTTAAGGGATACTACACTAGAGATGCACCGGGATCAGAGCTTTGGTTATGATGCCTTAGACCGTCTCACCGGCGCCCAGGGTGTCTACGGAAGGCACAGCTACGGCTACGATGCCGTGGGCAACCGCGTGAGCCTGCTCACCGACACCCAAACCGAAAGCTACAGCTATGCCCCCGACAGCCACAAGCTCCAGGGCATCACCGGCACCACCGTAAACAGCTTCGCCTACGATGCCAACGGCAACACCACCGAGAGCGAGGGTTTCACCTTCGGCTATGGACAGAACAACCGCCTTAGCGAGATGCGCCTCTCCGGGGTGGTACATGCCCGCTACACCCACAACGGGCGTGGGGAGCGGGTCAAGAAGGAGGCTGGGGGAGATGGGGTGGGGCAGCTGCGAGGACGTAAAGAATGACGACGACGATGACTGCCTGAAAAGGGAAATGGCGAAGTGCCAGGCGGAGCAGTACAACTTCACGGGTAACAACTGCTGCCACTGCGTCGAGAATGCGCTAAAGGCTTGTGGACAGAGCGTGCCGAGAGACAGTTGGCCAAATTGGCCGATCAATCCTGGGCCTCAACCTGGGGAGCCTGGGTATCAACCATGACGGCGCCCATGTTAAGAGCGCTGGCCCTCGGTGTCGGGATCCTTCTTATTGCAGACACTATGTGGGTGATGGTTTTGATGTCCGCGACATATCCCAGGCCGTTCGCTTTGGCGCTGCAATCATCTCCTGCCATTGCGGCATTTGCGGTGGCTTACTTGGCGCCGCGCAGGAAACTTTTCGCAGGGATGTCGATGCTCGTTTTCGCAGCGCTTCTATCCAAGACTCGCCTTGACATGACCGGTCCCTCCACCCGCGCCTGGAAGTGGCCGCCGCGTTCCAACCACACGACGCTGCGCCCATCTTCCATGCAGCGGCCGAGCAGCGCCGGGCTCAACATTACTTCCCCGAAGCAGACGATCCCGCCCAGGTGGGGCATCGGCACTTGCAGGTGCAGGCGCTTTTCTTTTTCCACCATCACACAGACGGTCTCCCCTTCGAGGCGGAGGTAAGCCTTGGGCGTCGTCACATACAGCGTGTTGAGCAGCACAGCCATACAGTGTCGGCTGATAAAGTCTAATTTAACCGAACAATTTGTTTACCAAGTCGTCCCGATCAAGGTGATGATGGGCACCAACGTCTGCCACAATTGCAGCCAACGTTCCAATGCGCAGTGCGTCGTGATTTGGGACAGTGATGTGGTGGGTCTCGGGCTGATCACAGGTTAGCCGAATATGGCTCCCCGTCTGTCGCGTGACCCGGTACCAGAGACGTTCAAGCCTCTTGATAAAATCGGCGCCGGAAAGGTTCCGGGACAGTCTCATACCGCGATCACTTCCTCACGAGTGAAGTGTAACCGGATGAAGCGCGGCGCTTGCCCCTCCTCGAAATGGCAGCGTACCGCATCCCGGACCTGCAGGTACAAGCTCTCTAAATCGTCTGCCTCGGTGAAGATGGATGCGTCCAAAGCGCGCGCTGTGTACCCCCCCTCCGGAGCCTGCTCGACCAAGAAAAATATCTCATTCATTTTGGCCTCCCGCATAATGAATTACTTAAGGAAGCTCTGAACAAGACTCAGAGTCCGTTCGCCCTGATGCCTGTCCTGAGCTCCTGAGGTATCGAAGGGCGAAGGGTATAGAAGGGCGAACGGTCACGATAAAAATCAAGGCATTACCCGTTCATA
>JBOIEG010000239.1:0-2211 GCA_050740915.1 Gammaproteobacteria bacterium
TGCGAAGCCGCCTCCAAAGCCGCTTTTCGGCATCGCTCATCGCGGTTCGCAGCGTGCGCGCACGCTCTTTAGCCACAGGATGGATTCGAGTCATATCACTCATGGCACGTCTCTACCCCCATCCTAGCCTTCCCCCTGGCAGGGGGAAGGAATGAGGAGATACGTGAGAGTCCGCCTTCTCTTGTAATGATGCGCTTGCATCAGGCTGCGATAACGCCGCACCCGTTGCCGCCTGTTGTACCGTGGGCACGACTTCGAGATCCGGAATTGGTTTTGATGGGTCACGAGCCTCGGCGTTTTTCAGCACCGTCTGCAGGGAATCTTCGTCTCCCTCTTCGTCGTCCCGCGGATCCCTGAGATGCGCCAGCACCGGGAGCGGATCGAGCCATCGCTACGCGGGCAGCGACGAAAGCAAGCTGCTGAGGAGCACCCCACCGCGCAGGAGCCAGATGGCGTATCCAACCGATAATCCCATGCTCAGGGCAATGATCTCCACAGAGAGCTGATGGTTCATGTCGTCGCGGAGGCGGTTTAGCTCCTCCAAGAATCGATTGGCCTTCAGTGTGGAATACGGGTCGTTCGCGTCCTGAACATCGGCTGCGCTCGCAACGGCTGCGTTTGTCTTCTTCGCGACAGGCGGCTTCGCTCCCAAGCCTTGCGAAGTCCCATCAATGAAATTTTTGTCTGATCCAAGGTGCTTACTCGAAACCGCGGGAGCCCGAGTGCTCGGGGCACTCGTGGTCACCCGGCTGTCATCGCTCGCAATTATGTTGCGTTCAAAACCGGTCTTCGATGAGCTCCCATCGTCTACTTTACTCGGGAGCGAGTGGCCGGGGCTCGGTGCTGGCCCAGGCGCCGAGGGCGAACCTTCAGGAGTGCCATCGCCGGTACCGGGCGGCGCGGGACTCGCCGGCGCCATCGCGATGACGGTAATGGCGATGGTGTCGGTGTCGCTCGCGCGGCTGCTGTCGGTTGAGGTCACCGTCAGCGTGTCCGGCCCGATGTAGTTGCCCTGGTAGACCAAGGAGGCGAGCGTGGCGGTGAGGTCGGCTTGCGTGCCCAAGAGCGTGAGCGCAGCCGAGCCGTTGGCTCCGGCGCTGATCGTCGTTCCGCCCTGCAGGGTCACGGTGAGGGTTCCGTTTGCGACCGACAGGGCGAGCGTTGAGAGGTTGCCCTCTGCGTCGTTGACCGAGACGCCGTTCAGCGCCAACGCGGTGTTCTCGACGACGGTTTGCGGCCCGGGCACGGTGTTTACCGGGGCATCGTTGACCGCCGCCACATTCACCGTCATGGTGTTGGGAGTAGGGTCGAAAGCGGCCCCCCCCGTGTCCCGCACCGAGAAGCTGAAGCTCGCGTAGGGGCTGCCGTTGGCGTTCGCCGCCGGGGTGAAGAGGAGGTTACCGGCCGTGAGGTCGGCCATGCTGACCACCTGTCCCGCGCTCACCGCCAGCCCCGAGAGGGTGAGGGAGCCCGCGGCGGGCAGTGTGTCGATTCTGACCGCGGAGAGCACATCCCCGGGATCCCCATCGGTAAAGCCGAAGTCGATGGCGGCGAAGCTGTAAGTCGTATCTTCGTTGGTGGTGACGGTGGTGTCGGTGCCCGAAGGGGCCTCGTTGACGGGGGTGACCGTGACGCTCAAGGCCTGGGTGTCGGCGAGGCTGCCGTCGCTCGCCCGCACCGTGACCTCATAGACATTGTCGACGTTGGCATCGGCCGGGGCCTCGAAATCTGGGGCGGAACTGAAGCGGAGCACACCGGTTGCGCTGTCGATGGTGAAGAGAGCGGCATCGGCCCCGCTGATAGCATAGCTCAGGATCTGCGCCGGCAAATCGGCATCGGTGGCGCTCACCGTGGTCACCGCCGTGGTGTTCTCGGCGGTGCTCACCGAAGCACTGGCCCTGCCACCGTTGGAGGTAATCACCGGGGCATCGTTCACGTCAGTGAGGTTGACGGTGGCGGTGTCGGTGAGGTCCCCGGCATCCTGCACCAGAACCGTCAAGGTAAAGGTGGGGTTGGTCTCGACGTCCAGTGCCGCCGTGGTGGCCACGGTGATAACACCGGCACTGTCGATGGCGAAGGCACCGCCCGTGTTGCCGGCGGTGATGCTGAAGGTGCGGGTGTCCCCGGCATCCACATCCGCGGCGATGACGGTGCCGACCGGGGTGCCGTTGGCCGTGTTCTCGGCCACCGAGAAGGCCTGGTCATTGACCA
>JBOIEG010000240.1:0-1288 GCA_050740915.1 Gammaproteobacteria bacterium
AGCCTGCGACCTCGGACCAGGGATTCTCTCCCGTGCGTTGGTAGCTACTGACCACCACATCCGGCAGGAAGTGGCTGATCCGGGCGGTCGTCTCGATATGGCACTCGAAGAGCTCGCACACCAAAAAAAAACAAACCCCGACGATCCGGTAATCGAGACAGGCGAGGCTCAAGGACAATGCTTCGATCTCGCCCGTCGAGATATCCAGTGCCACGCTAGGCGTAGGCGCATTGAGCACACCGCACAGTGCGGCTGCGAGGAAGATCGATCGCCGCCGTCTCATCGCTTGCTATCCCGCCAGCGCTGGTAGTCGCCGAGCGCTTGTTCCAGATCGATCACACCGTAGACCACGGCCTGCCCGTCAAAGACGACGGCGGGGAGCTTTTGCAGGCCGTACTGCCGGGCTTTTAGGAGTCCCTGGTAAGCGTGGGTCAGCGTCTCGGCGCTTTTACGCCACGCACCCTGAAGCTCCGCGCTGGCGAGTTGTGCCGCGGCCTCACGGTCCTGCGGTAGCCTCGTGCTAAGCTCGGCTTCGATGAGCGCAGGCAGGGCGAGATTGTAGACCAGCACAGCAGGTGTAGAGGCCGTTGCGATGGGAGTGCGCGCGGTCGTGAAGATCTCGATCCGGGGCGCCTCTGCGGCAAGTAGGACCTCCATCCCGGCAAGGAGGAGTAGCATTGCCCAAGACGCCGGCGGCCCGTGGCTGGTGCGGCCTACCGATCTCCCGATATTGGCCTGCTGATCCACCGATTGTGTCACCGGTTTCCCTCCCCCAGCCGCTCCGCGATCTCATAGGCGGCCTCAAGCTCAGTACACTGTTTCTTCCGCCTAATTCGGGCGCGCTCGGCCTTCTCCTCGGGCTCGGTCATGGCCAGCGCCAGCGCCAGAGGTGGCGGGATGATCCGCAAGAGCGCCTGGAAGTGGGCGCCGAGGATGGCCCCTTCGGTGTACTTCCCGGGCTCCTTGCGGGCCGCCAGAAGCATCCCCCGTTGCGCCGGAGTGAGCTCACGGAAGCGGCCGATGTGGTCGACCTCCTCCCTATCGAGAGCCAGGCAGAGCCACCACTCCATCATGTTGAGCAGGCGCCGGGCGAGTGCCGGGAAGTCCTCGAGGCTGTGGGTGATCGCCCAGTACCAGGCTCCGTACTTGCGCCACAGGCGGATGGCCTTGGCGGTGTAGGGCGCCAGCAGCGGATGGAGGGTGATGAGATGGGCCTCGTCGTTGACCACGATCATGGACCGCCCCTCGCGCTGGCGCCTTTCCACCAGATCCTGGATGTGGCTCATGA
>JBOIEG010000241.1:0-9728 GCA_050740915.1 Gammaproteobacteria bacterium
GCTCGGGATCCTCAGGTATGTCACTATACACTCCGGTTGCTCGTCTCATCCTTGAGACTGGCCCCTGCGGGGCTTGCGCGTCGTTTCGCTCCCGGCGAAACGCTCCTGCGCTCCGGCGGAACGCGACCTCTCTTCGCTCGCGACGATTTTTTCACAAGCTCTGAGTCGCGGGAATGAGCGAGATCCATTTGATCGAGGGTGGTTTCGTTCTCAGTGGGGGAGAACGGTTCGGGATCCTCGTGAGCCGTTTCAACGGCTTTATCGTCGAGCCGCTGCTCGATGCATGCGTGGACATGTTGCGTCGGCACGGTGTTACCGAAGCCCAGATCACGGTAGTCAAAGTACCGGGAGCTTTCGACATGCCTGTGATCGCGCAGCGCATGGCGGCGAGCAAGCGATTCGCCGCCATTATTGCCCTGGGGGCGGTGATCCGAGGCGCCACCCCCCACTTCGAGTATGTTGCGGGGGAGTGTGCCAAGGGCCTAGCCAGCGCGGCCGTAACGCATGGAGTCCCGATCGCCTTTGGGGTGTTGACGGCCGACACCATTGAACAGGCCATTGAGCGCGCGGGGACTAAGGCCGGAAACAAAGGAGCCGACGCCGCCCTCACGGCTATCGAGATGGTGTCGCTGGTGAAGAAGCTCGATGGCTAGCCACGCGGGGACGATTCGGGCGCGCATCCAAGCTCGGCGTTGCGCCTTGCAAGCCTTGTATCAGTGGCAGATGGCTGGCCACGATCCTAGGAACATCTTGCGCGAGTTCGAGGCCGAACGGGAGCTCGTTGGTGTCGATATGGCCTACTTCCGCGAGCTGACGCAGGAGATCCCCAAACACATCCACATCCTGCAATCTCGGCTTCGCACCGTGATCGATCGGCCGCTGGAACAGCTCGGTACCGTGGAGCGCGCTGCTTTGTACATTGGGGCCTATGAGCTCAGCTTCCGTCCTGAAGTGCCGTGGCGTGTGGTGGTAAACGAAGCTGTGGAGCTGACCAAGATGTTTGGGGCGCAGGATGCCTACAAGTATATCAATGGCGCTCTCCACAATCTCGCCCGCGAGCTAAGGCCGGATGAAATCGCGAACGCGCCCGGCCAAAATAGCGCAAAGCAGACAGCGGTTTGAGTGGGTGGGATAGAAGCGGGGCTTGGCGCTTAGCGAGTTTGAAATCATCCGGCGGTTTTTCCGCCGTGAGACGCCGTTGCGCCAGGATGTGGTGCTCGGGATAGGCGACGACGGGGCGGTAGTCCGGGTTGCGGAAGCTTGTGACCTGGTTATCAGTACAGATACATTGGCCTCCGGCGTGCACTTCCCGGCCGACGCCGAGCCCAGCGACATCGGGTTTCGAGCCCTCGCGGTAAACTTGAGTGACCTTGCCGCTATGGGGGCCGAACCGGCCTGGGCGATCTTGGCTCTATCCTTGCCTGAAGCAAGAGAGGCTTGGTTGAGCGGGTTTGCGCGGGGCTTTTTCTCGCTAGCGGACGAAGCGTCCGTGCAATTGATCGGCGGCGATATCACCCGCGGCCCTTTGGCGATCACGGTGTCGGTGTACGGATCGGTGCCCCGAGGTGAGGCTTTGTTGCGCTCGGGGGCGCGCCCAGGAGATCTAATCTTTGTCACGGGAACGTTGGGGGATGCGGCCGCCGCCTTGGAGCTAGACCTGAAAACGGCTCCAGCGGCGCACGCCCGGGCATTGAGACAGCGACTTTTGCGCCCGATACCGAGGTTAATCGTCGGCGTCGGTTTGCGCGGGGTGGCGAGCTCGGTTATCGACGTTTCCGACGGCTTAGCCTCTGATTTAGGACACATCGTAGAAGCGAGCGGCGTTGGCGCCTGGATAGAAGTCGCCTCGCTGCCGCTTTCGGAGCCCTTATGCGATTTGATAGGCAGGCAGCAAGCGTGGGAGCTCGCCTTGAGCGGGGGCGATGACTACGAGCTGTGTTTTTCCGCTCCTGCCATGCGCAGGGCATTGGTCACGAGCTTGGCGCACTCGAGCGATTGCCCGATCACTCAGATCGGCGTTATCCAGAGCGAGCACGGTCTGCGCTACGTGATGCCCGATGGGAGTCTTCTCACCATTGCCCGGCCGGGTTACCGACACTTTTAGTCCGCCCTGCGCCTAACGAACAGGGTTTTATCATCCTTAGTGCTTAGGCGGGTTGGTCATTGCCTGTGGTCCCAGATCGATCCAGAAAGTTCTTGAGCAATACCTAGAGTTACTTACGCGCGCCGCATGATATCATCCTGCCGAGCGAGCATGATATCTACTTGCTCAAGGAGGGGCCCCATGCCAGACTGTATGAAAGTGCAGGACCTCCTGAGTGGCCCCCATTACCTCTGGCACGGCGTCTGCGATTACGTGGAGCTCAATCTCAACATCGTTCCGGTCCACATTTTCCGTTCACGTAAGTTAGATACACCGTGACGACAACCCCGGAAACGGCCCAAAACCTCGCCTTGGAGGATGACCCGCTTTGGTACAAGGACGCGGTCATCTATCAGCTGCATGTCAAGGCATTCTACGATGGTGTGCAGGACGGGGTCGGAGATTTTGTTGGACTGACGGGGAAGCTCAGTTACCTGTGCGAGCTCGGCGTCACCACTATCTGGCTAATGCCATTTTATCTTTCACCAATGCGCGACGATGGCTACGATATTGCGGATTATGTGAACATACATCCGGCTTATGGGACCCTTAAGGACTTTCGGACCTTCGTGCGCGAAGCGCACCGTTCGGGTCTGCGCGTGATCACGGAGCTAGTGATCAACCATACCTCAGACCAGCATCCGTGGTTTCAAGCTGCACGTCGCGCCCGGCCACAATCCGTGCGTCGCAATTTCTATATCTGGAGCGACAGCGATAAAATATTCCCGGAGACACGCATCATCTTCACCGACACGGAAAGCTCCAACTGGGCCTGGGATCCGCTCGCGCGTGGCTACTATTGGCACCGCTTCTTCAGTCACCAACCCGATCTCAATTTCAGCAATCCGCACGTGGTGCGTGCAGTAACTCGGATCATGCGTTTTTGGCTGGATATGGGCGTAGACGGTTTGCGCCTGGACGCCATCCCCTACCTGTGCGTGCGCGAAGGAACCAACAACGAAAACCTCCCGGAGACCCATGCGGTGATCAAACAGATGCGAGCGCTCGTGGACAGTCATTACTGCAACCGAATGTTTCTCGCCGAGGCCAACCAGTGGCCGGAGGATGTGCGGGACTACTTCGGTGAAGGCGACGAATGCCACATGGCCTACCACTTTCCACTCATGCCGCGCATGTACATGGCGATCGCCCAGGAAGAGCGCCACCCGATCGTCGACATCATGGGGCAGACCCCCGAGATCCCGGGGTCCTGCCAGTGGGCGATTTTCCTGCGCAACCACGACGAGCTAACCCTCGAGATGGTGACCGATCGCGAGCGCGATTATATGTATCAAGCCTACGCCGCCGATCCGCACATGCGGGTAAATTTCGGGATCCGCCGCCGGCTCGCCCCCCTCATGGACAACGATCCGGACAAGATCAAGCTCATGAATAGCCTGCTCCTGTCCATGCCCGGCACGCCGATCATCTACTACGGGGACGAGATCGGGATGGGAGATAATATTTTCTTAGGCGATCGCAATGGGGTGCGCACCCCGATGCAGTGGAGTCCGGATCGCAACGGCGGTTTCTCCCAAGCCGATCCCCAGCGGCTGTACCTGCCGCCCATCATGGATCCCGTGTATGGTTATCAAGCCGTCAATGTCGAAGCGCAGCGGCGCGATCCCTCGTCGTTACTCAATTGGATGCGGCGTCTGCTTGCGGTGCGCAAGGCGCATAAGACCTTTGGGCGCGGCACGCTCGCCTTCTCCTATCCGGGAAACCGCAAGATCCTCGCCTATCTACGGGAGTTGGATGGGGAGACTATCCTGTGCGTCGCCAATCTGGGACGCTCGGCGCAGCCGGTGGAATTGGATCTCGCGGCCTATCAAGGCCGGGTCCCGGTGGAGATGCTCGGAAGGACATCCTTCCCCCCGATCGGCGATCTGCCTTATTTATTGACCCTGCCGGGCTATGGTTTTTACTGGTTTCGCTTGGCCGCAGAGGCCGAAGCGCCCCCTTGGCACAAGGATCTGCTCCCGCCCCGTGAGCTTCCGGTCATGGTGCTATTTTCCGGCTGGCGCAGCTTCTTTCCGGATCAAGTGGAGCCCGCGAGGCGGGCGATGGCCGAGAAGCTGCGATGCACTTTGGAAAGGGAGATCCTTCCCGGTTTCATCGCGGGCCAACGTTGGTTCGCGGCGAAGGGGGAGCGCATCGAGCGGGTCGAAGTGCGCGAGTATGCGCATTGGACGAAAGAGTGGGACACTTGGCTCTTGACTCGGGTCGATGTCCATCTCCCCGGCCTTGCGCAGCAGAGCTATTTTTTGCCGCTGGCCATCGCTTGGGAAACCGAAGAGCAAGGGTCCGCGCTCGCGCCCTACGTGCTGGCTAAGGTCCGCCAGCAGGCCCGTATCGGCATGCTGTGCGATGCGCTGGCCGATCCCGCTTTCTGCGAAGCCTTGGTGAGCGCGATGGGGCAGAACGTCGAGCTGCCTTTCGGTCAAGGCCGCCTCAGGTTCTCTTGCTCCGGGGCCTACGGGGTGCTCGCCCGGGACACGGTCCTGCGCGAGGTCAGGATCCCCGCCGTGGTCGGGACCAACACCACCGCGATCTTAGGGGAACGGTTGTTCTTGAAGGTCTACCGCCGCCTGCAAAGCGGTACCAACATGGAGCTCGAGATGGGACGCTTTCTCACCGAGATCTCCCCGTTTGCTCATGTGGCTCCGTTGGCAGGTGCCTTGGAGTACCAGGACGCCGATGGGAAAAGCTATACCCTTGGCTTATTGCAGGGCGCGATCGCGAATCAAGGGGACGCCTGGACTTACACGCTCGATTATCTGGAGCGGTATCTCGAGGGTGCCCGATTACAAGCTCCTGAAGCCCTCGCCGCCCAGGCTCAGGAAGCCCACGGTCCGTATTTGTTGATGATGCATACCTTGGGACGCCGAACCGGGGAGCTGCATCAGGCGCTCGCAAAACCGACCGGCGATAGTGCGTTCGATCCGGAACCGATCCGGCGGCAGCATGTTCGCGCTTGGGTCAGGCGCGTTCGCGACGACCTCGTCGCCACGCTCGAGCTGCTGCGACAGCATCGCGCGACTGTGCCCGAATCGTTACACGGCGAATGCGGCTCCCTTCTCGATACCCGGAAACAGCTGGTCGATCACATCGCGGCCTTGGGACGTAGCGTTCCAAACGCAGTCAAGACCCGCTCTCACGGCAATTACCATCTCGGGCAAGTGCTGCTGGCGGAGAACGACTTCATCATCATCGATTTCGAGGGCGAGCCGGCGCGCCCGCTCGAGGAGCGGCGAGCCAAGCACTCGCCGTTGCGCGATGTGGTGGGTATGTTGCGCTCGTTCAACTACGCGGCGCACGCAGTGCTTAAGCGCCTCACGGCGGCTAATGGTGCGGATGCGGGATCGTTCGGCCGCCTGGTTGAGCACTGGGAACGGAGCGCGAAAGCCGCCTTCTTAGCGGGATATAGAGCGGGGACAGAGGGCTGCCCATCGTATCCCGATGTCTCTCAACATGCGGATGCCTTACTCGTTCTTTTCACGGTGGAGAAGGCCCTCTATGAGCTGCGCTATGAGCTTGAGAACAGGCCAGAGTGGATCGATATCCCGCTCCGCGGACTGCTCAGACTGATAGCCGTCGATGTTAGGGAAGTATCGCAAGCACTTGAGCCTCATGACTAGCCTCGCTGCCGGTAGGTTTCGATCTCGCCGCGGTCCTTTGCCACGGCTAACGTAACAGCGAGAGCCGGTTTGTTGTTCGTGGTGTGTTTCGAATGTGCAAAAAACCAGGACCTCGGAGAGGTCGCTAGGGTGTTAAACCCCGACGCCCAGTCGCGTGATCTCACGCGACTGGGGCGCCCGCTTGTTTGTTGCTTACTCTGTGCTTACCGATAATAGCCGTCGAGTTGTCGGTGCCACTCTCGGTCCGCCACCTCGGGCCAGTCGTTGGGCTTGAAGCTCGGTGCCTTCTTCCAGACACTTTTATCGACCTTGAGAAGGAATGCATCCGCCTTGTCGCTTAGACTCAGCGCCTTCCAGGGAACGGCATGCAGGCTGTCACCAACCCCCAATACACCACCGGACGAGATGACGACGTAGGCGACCCCTCCCTTGTCGAAGTCAAGGACCAGGTCATGGATCTCACCGAGGCTTTCATCCTGTGGATTCCTCACATTCATACCAATGACAGTCGTCGCACGGTGCGTTTGCGTGATGTCTCGCCGAAGATCTTTGCGTGCCTCATTGACATCCTGCTTTTCTTCCCGCACATCGCGCTGCTCGTCTCGCACGTCCTGTTGCTCTTCCCGCTGCGCGTCCCGCACATCTCGCTGTTCTTCTCGCACATCCTGCTGCTCCTCTCGCACATCCTTGCTCTGTTGCCTCACCTCTTCGCGTTGATCCTCGACATCAGCCGCGAGCACCGGGGCCGCCATACCGACACTCAAAGCCGAGACGGCCAAGAACGTATAAATCTCTTTCATGATAACCTCCAGAATTACATGGGGCCGGTGTCGCCACGCGAGACCGGCGTTAATGCACGCATCGAGACCGTTATCGTTGCACTATTGGTTGCGTGCGCGCGTTTGTGCGGCTTCCCTGGCCGAAGCGCTGCGTGCTGCCGCCGAGCGCGATGCAGAAGCTGCTCCGCCTTTTCTGCCGCCTTTCCTCGCCGGAGCCTTGTTGACGGCTTTGCCACGACCAGAGCCGTTCTTCTTGCCGCCGCCGGTCATCTTGTTAACGGTCGCCCAGGCGCGAGCTTCCGCCTCATCTTTCGGCACGCCGCGCTCGCGGTAGCCTTCCTCGATGTGCTCAGCCTGACGCTTCTGCTTGTCGGTATACTTTGATTTGTCTCCTCTTGGCATGAGTGCCTCCTCTTAAGCGCTAGTAAATGCGCTCGCGGTTTCTTGGCCAGTCCCTTCTCGGCAGCCGCCCAGCTCCCGTTCCACTGTGTCCACCTCTTTGTTCCGGAAGAGTTGCGCCGAAAACCGCTTCCACCCTGTGGACAATCGCGACACGTAACACATGAGTTTAATCGGCAACGTTTGTGCCATGCGGGACGCACCGGTATAAGTTACAGATCGTACAGTAAAAGTGCTCCAGCATCCGTCTGATGCAGGGCGGATGATCAGCAAGGAACACCGCTGAATTCGGTAAACCTTGCAGAAGGCACCGCAGGGCGCGCGAAGCGAAGCTAACGGAGTGGAAAGCCCTGGCCCGCGGTGCGCGAGGTTGTCCGACGATACGGGGGGAATTTGAAGATCGTTTACGCGCATGCAAGGGGCGCAGCCGGTGTAGTGCAGGCCTCACAAGGAAGCTGTAGAAATCGGTAAAAGTGACAATGCACGCCGGTAATATTTACCTCTGGTTAGAACGCCAGAGAATGAGACTCAGCCGCACAGCGCGGCTAAGTGGTTAATAAGACGTCGTATCAGTCGGTGCGCCGGCGTGGCATGCTTCCTGCCGCAATAGGGCAGGGCAGTTGGCGCAAACTAGAGGAAGCGGCGGGGCCGCGTCCTGGTTGCCAGCAGAAGGCGCCACCCCGGCTGAATGTTGTTTCGAAAGGCGCGTCGCCCGTTTCGGGGGAAGGCTGGGATGGTTTTTCAATAACTAGTTTAATCATCAGGAGAAATACGATGCCAATCATACTGTGGCTACTCGGCGTACCAATCACCGTCATCATAATCCTGTTGCTCCTTGGCGTCGTCTGAGGGCTTAACTTAAGAGACGCCCGCGGCGAGGATGTGGCACTACAACATTACCAGGACGCCTTGCGTGAGGATCTGCCCAGTGATGTTCGCAACCTCATCGAGCGGCAATATCAGGGAGTCATGGCCAACCGTGAGCTGGTGCGCGGCTTGCGCGATCGCGCTCGTACACCGGCTTGAGCGAGGTGGCATTGCCTTGCCCGCGACGGCGGCGCGGGGGATTGCATTTTGGTCCCGCCGATGGCGAAAACGGTAATGGTATTTTTAACCTGCGTGACCGGCAGGGCGTGGTGGCGAGGGGAGTGCGCGCCACAGGACGGCCTTGGGAGACCTTTCAATGAGGGGACCAGTATCTGGCGTGATTATACGCGCACCTCGGCCATGCCGGCGCCGGCGGTAACGACAGACGAGCGCTCCGGGTGAAATCCATGGAAGCAGCTCTCCAGATCGCGTTTGTCGGGACGTATCCACCACGGTGGTGCGGCATCGCCACGTTCACACGAGATCTCGCCGACGCCATGGATCGGTCGATGAGCGCGTGGTTCCGATGTCTCTGGCGGTGACTGACCCGGGGGGACAGTACGAGTATCCTGGGGAGGTCAAATATGAAATCCGGCAAGGAGTGAAGGGCGATTACGCTCGTGTCGCAGAGTTCGTGAACTACAGCGACGTGCGCTTGGTGTCCGTCCAGCACGAGCACGGCATCTTTGGTGGCGATGACGGCGCCTATATTCTCGACTTTGTGACTGCCTTGCGAGTTCCGGTGATCGCTACCCTGCACACCGTTCTCGCGGATCCGTCCGAATCTCAAAGAGCCATCGTCCAGGGGATGGCAAAACAGTGTGCCGGAATCGTCGTAATGAGCACGGTCGCCGCCGATCTGCTCGGCAGCTCGTATGGCGTGCACGACCGCAAGATCCACGTTATTCCTCACGGAATTCCCAAGATGGAACCACGTGACAAGCAGCGACTGAAGGCGAAGTTCGGGGTAGCGGGCCAACGAATGCTCCTGACCTTTGGGTTGCTGGGTCCCAACAAGGGCATTGAGACGGTGATCCGCGCGTTGCCGACGGTGATCGCAGCGTTTCCAGATCTCGTTTACTTCGTGGTCGGCGCAACCCATCCCACGATCCTCCGCCGGCACGGCGAGGCGTACCGGACGACCCTCGAGGGGGAGGTCGAAAGGCTCGGCGTACGCGAACACGTCATATTTCGAGACCAGTTCGTGACGACTGAAGAGCTGTGCAACTACCTTCAGGCCGTGACATCTTCGTGAGTCCTTATCAGAACGAAGCCCAGGTTACCAGCGGGGCGTTATCCTACGCCATGGGGCCGGTGCGGCGGCGGTCTTGACCCCCTACTGGTATGCGCAGGAGCTTCTCGCGGCGGGGCACGGGGCTCTCTTTCCGTTCGGCGATAGCGACGCTTTGAGCAGGACCTTGGCGTCGCTTCTGAGCTGTCCCGCCGAGCTGGATCGTGTGCGATCATCCGCATACGAATTTACCAGGTCTATGGTCTGGCCGCGCATCGGGGAGGCCTATCTCGAATTGGGGATACGGGTGATGACAGAGGCGTCCAGGGTCCCCGCTCGCCCCAAGCCGACTCGGGCCAGCAGCTTTCCGGAGCTGCGCCTCGACCACCTTTTGCGAATGACGGACGACACGGGGATCCAGCATGCCACGTATAGCGTTCCTGCGCGAAGCACGGGCAAAAGAGAAGACCCAGCGCAGATGATTGTCCCCCGTCGGCCTGCGCCTGTACAAGGCAATGACGCTCTGGGTGACCCGTGCGTAGGGACCTAGTGTAGTGTCCCTTAAATAACTTTACAGACTTTCCAGTGATTGCTATGGTCTCGCTCATGCCGAACACCCGCGTGGCGATCAAGTTGCAGCCGGCTGAACGCACGCCGCTGGAGACATGGGG
>JBOIEG010000242.1:0-1322 GCA_050740915.1 Gammaproteobacteria bacterium
TGGTGTGATCCTTGGAGGAGGTGCGGGGGCGCCGGGTGCGAACTGACGCGTGTCATTTCATGCAGCATCATGCAGTCCGAGGCCCCCGCGACCTTGTTCATCTTGCTTTCGGAATATACGTCGGCACCTCGCCATTCAGGCAGTGCTCGCAATGATAAGTAAAACGGCACTCAGGTACCGCCGCGCAGTTGGCGATGTAACGATCGATGCGCTCGGGGTCGCACGTCCTGAGCCCGCCGCACTGCCCGCTGAAGTCAGCCCACGCCACGGTCTCGCTGAGCACGAAGAGCCCATTGTGCCGCGCGAGCTGTTGGAGCTGATTCGGCGACGGGTCCCACGGCTTGCCGTCCTTGGTGCGGTCCGGGTGGAAGCTCGCTGGGTACGCTCCGATATTTCGGAGGCGAAAATCGTAGGTCAGCGACGCAGAGTCGCTGGGCTTGGGCGGCCGGAAGCTGTCATCGGCGGTGACGTAGGAAATTCCTGCGGCGCGGTAGATGCGGATGTGTTCCGCCACATCCTGCTTACCAGCGCAGTAAGCAGCGTTTCCTCCCCAGTCTGAACGACCGCGGCAGTTGTCGAATTCGTTGTGGGTGAAGATGGCGACGTTTCGAAACTCTGACGCTATCGTAGCCACACTACGAGCCCACTCAGCCTGGTCAAACAAAGATACCTGACGCTTCAGCGTGCAGTTGCCGATGAGCGCGACCTGCGCGCCAGGCACGCGCGCCAAGAGATTCAATGTGTCATAGAGCCTGACTTCGTCGCGGGGCTTCGTCGGGTATGCACGGCTCCCGTCCCAGAACTCCGTCTCGGAGCACACCTCGAACGTGTTCCACCCCTGTCCCATCGCGGCGCGCACGAACGCCAGCACGTCGTCCTCGCTCTGTCCGGGATGGCCGAGTCCGAAGGCGATGATGCCCTGGTAGGAGTCCCATGAGAATGGCTGGTCGACACGAGGACGCTCGGCTGGCGCCGTGGTCGTTGTGGGCGGCAAAGGCGCGGGCCGCGTCGGCGTGTCGCACGCGATGATAATAAGCCCAATCACACCGATGGCGGTACAGACAAGGCCGAGAAACCACTCCAGACGACTCATTATTCAGATACAACCTGGATGCGGCTAACTTGTGTAGGTGGCATGCCCTGAGCATGTCGATTCTGGTTCTGCGCCACCGCGTCGACGACGAACTTCTCGATTGCGCCCTGGAGCGTGAGCGGCTTCTCATCCACGAGAGCCTGTGGCTGCACGTTCAAGGCAATCGGCGTCGGTCCCTCTCGTCCGGCCTCCGCGCCGCCCTGTCCGGTCGAGACTTTCTGATAAGCCT
>JBOIEG010000243.1:0-6855 GCA_050740915.1 Gammaproteobacteria bacterium
GCTTATCCAGCGTGCCGGCCGGCTGATCCGACCCCAAGGCCAGCTCACTCTTAGCCTCTCCGTAAACCCAGCCGTCCGCGACGAGCTGTTGCATTATTTGCACGCGCTGAAAGCCGCCTGAAATCACCCAACAACGAAAATTTATGCCACGTTAGGGTTTATAGCCCCGGTGAGCACGGCCGATTTTGCACTTTATCCGATGCTTGCGTTGGCGCTACGCGCCGACCTAAAAGACCCTGAGGTAAACATTCGCTCTCTCATCGGTTCCAGGCTTGCGATCTGCCCATCCGTTAAAGAAGAGGGACGGGTCCATTCCATTACAGGTAACCGGGTTCGATCGCATGCGCGCTTCCACCACAATCACGCGCTTTTACAACTCCGTCAACAATCCTCGCCTTCCTCGCTCAGGATGCCGATCAACGGGTGTTCTTTACGCCAATGGCAAGGTGCGTAAAGCCGACCAAGGCGACGAGATCTGGCGCTTTACAAATCACGCTCGGCGAGCACGAAATCAGGGTTCGTTTTAAAAAGCGGGCGCACAACCCACTCTTGCTGGCTGCAGATGTTGCCAACACCAACACCGCTCTCCCCTGGCTTGGTGGCAAACGCCTGCGTCTGATCTTCGGCTGACAACGCGTCGTGTTAACTCAAAAAGCTAACATGGGAATCCAGGTTAGTGCTCTCGCTCCCTTATTTTGATGCATCTGCGAGCCGCCACACCGTCGGCTGCGCGTCACATGTGTTGGCGTGTATGCTATTCTTTGAACAAGCACTCAAGTTTGTCTCCTAGGACTCCATCATGCTTACCCTACTGCCTGCGGATGGCTGAGTGTGCCCCATCTTATGAGTTACACTCTTCGGGCGCTTGCGCTGGGCTTAACCTTATTAAGCGCCTTAACAGCTTGTGCAGGGCAGGTAAAGCAAGCTCACTCGCCTCCCTCTATGCCGGCCATAAGAATAAACAGGCCATCCCCCTTCGCGGGCAGCTACCTGGTTATACCGCCGGCTGGGAGCGGGCTGGGATCGCGAATGACGATCCATCTGCAACCCGATGGGAGCGTGAGATTCATCCATGATTACTTTAACCATGACCCAATCGAAGAGACAGGCGTTTGGAAAGAAAGCCGGGGCAAAACCGCGACCATCACGCTGACGGGCCTCGACAACGGACGCCGCTATAATAAGCCGGATGTCATTATGTTCAGGCTAGTCGGCGACCATTTGGTGGCGGTCAAATACGACTATTACATCCATGGTTACCGAGGCTTGAGGCTAAAGCGGACAATGGCGCCCAGGCCTTATCGGTCTGTGGCCCAGTGAGAAACAGGAGCAACAGCCGCACCCCCTTGCGGCAGAGCGTATTTTTAACCAGGGCCGGGATCACGGCGTCCCGGCGGGCTCCCATTCGCACCAGGCCGTGAGTAGCGGAAAATAGAGGCCGAGCCGGATCGGGCGGTGTTCCAGCCCGCCCATCAGTGCCGAGTAGCGCTCGAGTTGGCCTTGGTAGCGCCGCCGTTCATTGTCGACAAACGCCGCTGGGTCGGCACCGAGGTGGGTGCCGGTCTTGTAGTCGATGATCCAGCGAGTCCCCTGCTGGTCGATGAAGGTGCGATCGATAATCGCGTGGATGATCTCATTGCCCAGCACACCCCCTAAGGCGTATTCGTTATGGGCGTCTTGGTGCTCCGGGCTTAGGATCCAGCGCCCCCGTGGGTCCGCCAAGGTATTGGAAAGAGCGCCCAGCACTCTGTCTACAGCCCCTTGTAGGGCATCGCTGGGAACTCCTAGCGTCGTCAGCGACCGGGCGATGGAGATCTGTACCCTGCGCGAATGAATGTCGCAAGCGCCCTCAACGGCAATGGCCTGCAGGAAACGGTGCACGACGGTTCCCACCTGCCGAGCGGTACCTCCCGCCCAGCGGAATTCGATGGCGCTCTGGGCATGGATTGCGCTCTGCCGTGATCCCCGGATGGGCGCGGGAGGTGGCGGCAGCGCCCAGTCGAGGCGGAGGCGCCTCATACCCTGCAGGGGATCAAAGCTTGAAATCGGCTCTGCCTGGGGCCCCTGCGCGTTCAAAGAGCGGCCAAATTGGATTTCAACCACGGGCCACAAATCATGCAGCAGCGTTCCAGGCGCAGGACGCTGGGGCACGAGCTGGCCTGCAACAGCGCGGGACGCGACACGGCCGATCAGATGAAGCTGCCGCCGGGCTCGGGTGACGGCTACGTACAACAGCCGCTTTTGTTCGGCCAACGTCTGCGCGCGCGTCATGCACTTTAAATAGGGGTAAATCGCCTCTTTCTCTGTGCTCGGCATTTCCGGGATCAGGGCGAGCAGCAGATCGTTTCGGTCGTTTGCCCGCGGACGTTCCATCCACAGAAGTAAACGTTCCTGGTCCGTGCGCGTGGTGCGACCTAGACCCAGGACGACCACGGTGTCGAACTCGAGGCCCTTGGCTTTATGTATGGTCATCAGCTGCAGCATTGGATCGGCTTGGCTATCCGAGGCCGCGAATGCAGCGCCGACAAGCGCCCCCAGCCGCTGCCACTCCGATAGGTCTGCGCCTTGCTCCAGAGCCGCCAATTTTTCAAAGAACGCGCACACATTGAGAAAATCGGTTTCTTCCGTGATGCAGGCCGGGCCTCCTAGCGCCAACCATGTCCCCTCCACCCAGCGCCGCAAAGAATCCCTGCGCCGTTTGGCCAAAGCCGCTTGGAAAACCACCCGTAGGCGCCGCAGCCGTTCTTGACCATCGACGCTGATCTGCGACTGAAGCTCGGCCTCGCCAAGCGCGTCCCACAGACACCGCCGATGGTCGTGAGCCGTCAGGGCGTGCAGATCGGCGAGGCTGAGACCACACCATGGCGCCCTCAGCACCGAGAGCCAGGCGATCCGATGCGCCGGATGCAACAGGGCTAAGGTCAACGCAGTCAAGTCTTGAATCACCGGACGGTCTGCCAAGGCGGCGATTTCCGTGGCTTGATAGCGCAGGCCTGCCGCGCTCAAGGAGGCCACCACCTCGCGCAGATGCGGGCGCGCGCGCGAGCACCGCGACGCTTTCACCCCGCTTGCGTGCCTCCTTAACCAGAGTCAGCACCCTCTGGGCTTCGCCCCAATAGTCCCCAGCAAAAAACGGATGAATGCTGACTCCGTCGTTCTCTAAGAAGTGCGTTGGCACGCTAGGGGTATAGGGCACGGGGGCAGCATCGCCGACAGGGCTCGCGACCATGACCTGATCAAAGCAGTGGTTGACCCAATTCACGATGCCCTCGCTGGAACGGAAGTTAGCCGAAAGCTCGAGCGGCACCAGGGACACTTGGCCCAGGCGCTGTTGTTCCCACGCGTTGAGGAATAAGCCCACCTCGGCTTCGCGGAAGCGATAGATCGACTGCATCGGGTCGCCGACCAGGAACAGAGTACGCCCATCCCCGCTCTCCCATCCCGGGGTCAAGCGCTGAAGCAGCTCGAACTGGCTATACGAGGTATCCTGAAATTCGTCCACCAGCAGATGGCTGACGCGGTGATCCAAGGCGAGCGCCAGGCCGTGGGCGCCTCGGGCTCTCCCAGCGCCCTGAGAGCAGCCAGGGCGAGCTGCGCAAAATCGACCTTCTTTTGCTCCCCAAACACCAGCGCAAGATGCGCTAGGCCAAGGCGCAGCAATTCAAACAAAGCCTGGGTCGTCATCCATTGGCTATCGGTGTAGGCCGGTGGCGGTAAGTGCCTTAAGGCTTCCAGCGCGCACCTCAAAGGCTCGGCCTGGGCCCTGAGCTCTTCCAGCAGTGCGCTTATTTTGTCTTTTATCATGCCCGCCCTGTCGGCTTCGGTGCCGAAGCCAGGCGCCGGAAAGCCATCCTGGACCGTGACGCTCCGCCTCCATGGCCCCTCCTTGGTAAGCAGCAAGGCGGCGATGCCGCGCCACTGGGGAAGCGCTTCGGTTTCCAAGGGTGGCAGCTCGGTGAGCGCAACACGGGCGGCGATGGGAACAAGCGAATCACAGGATCGTAGGTTCGCGGCCGCGTATTGGGCGACTTCCACGATAGCGGCCTTGCTCGCCGGCGGTACAGCCGCCTTGGCTCTTCGCAAGGCCAAGCAGATCTCCTCTTTGAGCGCTTCCTCCAACAGGGCGCGTTCCGATGCGGCCCTGAGATGGCGTATCCATTGATCACGCCGACTGAGAGTTTGTGAAAAAACCGTCGCGAGCGAAGGGAGGTCGCGTTCCGCCGGAGCGCAGGACCGTTTCGCCGGGAGCGAAACGGAGCGAAGCCCCGAAGGGGTGAGTCCCAAGGATGGGACGAGCAACCGGAGTGTATAGTGAAATACATGAGGATCCCGAGGACCGCCGGAACACGAGATCCCGAGCGCAGCAGATTTATTCACAAGCTCTGAGCATTTCCGTGAGCAGGTCTTCGAGGCGTGGCAAATCGTTGTCCAGGTGTTGCAGCAGCTTGGCGATAGCCTCAGACCAAGCTTCTCCCGACTCGAGCTCGGCCAGGGTATTGCGCGCGGCGGCGCGATAGAGGGCAGCAGCATCCTCCAGAATTTGCGGCTGCATGCCAAAACCAGAAAGCAGTGGCAGGCGCCGCGTGAGCCAGGCGCAGAGCGCGTCTATGGTCTGTATCCTTAAGCGATTCGGGTTGAGCTCCAGTCCCCAGCCATGCTCCTTATCCCGCTGCAACACCCGTGCGGCTAAGACCCGGCGCCGCTCAACGTGGGGCCCGCCAGGCTCCGTTGGTGCTCGGGCATCGTTGAGCGCATCTCGGATGCGGCTGTGCATTTCCGCTGCCGCCTTTTGGGTAAAGGTGATGGCTAGGACCTCTTCGGGACGCTGTACATGGCCGAGCAGAGACAGGAAACGCTGGGTGAGAAGCTCGGTCTTGCCTGAACCGGCAGGCGAACGGACGATAAACGAAGTGGCGGGCGCTAGCGCCAAGGACCGCTGATCGGCGTCGGGTGGCAGTTCAGTCATTAGAGCTTTGAGGACCTGTGGCGTTGATCTCGGCGATGCGGCAAAGCCCCGGCAGAGCGCAGGTGCGGCAGGTCTCGGCTCCATTTTTGGGAGCGACCCGGGCGTTGCCTAAGCGAAACTCCGCCGCCAGGCTTTCGATGTGGGCGCGCCAGGTCGCAAGCAGCGCCTCCCAGCTCGGATGCCGGTTTGCCCACTTGGATCCCTGCAAGGCAGCCAACCCGGGGCCCGCCTGTTGCGCGGCGCACAGCCCGCGGTAACTGCATTGGCCCCGTTTCAGCTTGGCGAAGGCGAGCATGGCACAGTCATCCCCGAGCACCAGGGCATATAAAGGCAACTGAGGTTCTTCTGGCCTTTCCTCGAACCAAGCTTCGATGGCGGCATCGCCGGTCTTGTAGTCGATCACCGCGAGATGGGTGTCGCTCAAGCGATCTATGCGATCGATGTGCAGCTCGAGGGTCAAACCCCCAATCGTGAATTTGCGCCTCGCTTCCGTAGCCAACATCTCGAAAGGCGCGCGAGCGCGCTCCACCTCGAGCCATTCTTGGATCAGGGCGATCAGGCGTTCCCCTTCCAGCTTGCCGAATCTCTCGCCAAGCACGGCATCTTCTAGGGCGTGTTTGACGGTCTCGCGCGTGAGGTTAGTGAGTGCAGGTTCCGAAAGGCGCCGCAGCGCCGCCTGGGATCCGAACGCAGACCAGAGATCCTGCAGTACCCGGTGTACCAGTGCGCCCCGTTGCGCGCGGTCTAAGCCAGGCACGCCTTCTCCCAAAGGCCGAGCGCCTAGCCGGTAAATGGCAAAAGCCCGAAAGGGACAGCGGGCTTGTTCCCTGATAACACCCGCCCCACCACGCGCACGCGTGTGGAAGGCGAGAGGCGGTGCGCTGGTATCATTGAGGTGCTCCAGGCGTGCATGGCGCCAAATCTGGCGTGCATATGTCTCGGGCCAGGGATGAAGAAGCTCCTTAACGTTGGTCGCCGGAATGGGGTTGATCAGGGGACTCGCAGCGAGGCGCCGGTCGCCCTCGCGCTGCGGGTAGCTCAGCACCACCTCGGGGGCACACCCAATGAGCCGTTCGGTGGTGGCGACGGCTCTCGCCAGCACCTGCCCCGCACTGGCCCCCGGGATCCCCGCCTGGTGTTGTAAGGGCATAGGGATAAAAGGCATGGGCTCTGCCGCAGGCGGCCAGCGTTCATCGTGCAAACCCAACACCCAAAGGGCGTCAAAACGCATTCCATGGACCTCGCCGATGTCCATGATCTGGATCGGCACCTCCGGGGCCTCTGCTTGATAGGCCCGTTCCCGTGCGGCGCGGCGCAGCTGTTGCAAAGCCTCCCCATAAGTCAGCTGGGGCAGCACGCAGGACAAAGAGGCAAACTCCTGCAGTAATTTATCCCAGGCTTGAGCGGTTTGATATTCGTCGCTGGAAAGGGCGCGTTCACCCGGCCATCCCACGCTGTGCAGGAGCTGAGAGAAAGCCATAGCCCAAGCCGCCGCGGATTGGCGTAGAGGCACGCGGCTCGCCTGCTGCTGCAGGTCCTCCAAGGCCTGTGCCAGTATAGGGCAGTGGTAGGCTTGGGTTTGTTTTTGTTGGCCCTCGGCGAGACGGCGAACGCTATCCAGGGCGATCCTTGCTTGCCCCCTTTTAAGCAGTTGGCCATCGAGCAGGGCGCGCTGGGTCATTTCGCGTTCAGCACCGCCGATGTGCGGTGATCGCAGCAGCGATCCCATCTCCCCCCTAGAGCTTGGGGCTCATGGAACAGCGCCAGCACCTGCAAGGCGGTTTGAACCAGCGGATAGTCGACCAGCGCGCGCTGGGTCATTTCGCGTTCAGCACCGCCGATGTGCGGTGATCGCAGCAGCGATCCCATCTCCCCCCTAGAGCTTGGGG
>JBOIEG010000244.1:0-1963 GCA_050740915.1 Gammaproteobacteria bacterium
CCAAGGCCAGCTCACTCTTAGCCTCTCCGTAAACCCAGCCGTCCGCGACGAGCTGTTGCATTATTTGCACGCGCTGAAAGCCGCCTGAAATCACCCAACAACGAAAATTTATGCCACGTTAGGGTTAAGAAAGCTCTGAACAAGTCTCAGTCCGTTCGCCCTGATGTATAGAAGGGCGAACGGTCACGATGAAAATCAAGGTATACCCGTTCATACTTCGATACCTCAGTACGAACGGGTAACTTGTTCAGAGCTTTCTTAATCGAAGTGCCCAACTGTTAACATCGCGCAATGTTAGAGAGATTGAATAGCCTGGCGGCTGCCGTCGGTGTCTTCGGAGCGCTCGTTTTGTTTGCGGCGATTTTCTTTTACCTCGCGAGAAGAAGCCGAACAGCCTCGATAACCGATCAAAGCTACCCTCACCGCCCCTTGTTTGTCCTGGGTTTCACGCTGGTGGGTTTGAGCTGGTTGACCAAGGTGGTTATCGTGCTCATCGATCCGTCCATTCCCGTTTTGGGCCCCTCGCTCATGTGGGACCGCATGTCGCGTGAAAGTGGTTTTTACGATGATTCTTTTTACCGGCGCTGATCGTGGTGGCAGTTCGATAAGCCTGGCGTGAGCGCGTTGAAAAAAACTCCCTTACACGCTTTGCATCTGGAGCTCGAGGCCAAGATGGCTCCGTTTGCGGGATACGACATGCCCCTACACTACGCCGGCGGCATCAAGCGGGAGCATTTGCACACGCGCGCCCAGGCGAGTCTATTCGATGTCTCGCACATGGGTCAGTTGATGTTGTCGGGGGAGTCGTGCCGCGAGACATTGGAGCGCTTGGTACCTAGCGACATTGCAGGGTTGGGGCACTATCGCCAACGGTATACGATGTTCACCAACGAAGCCGGAGGGATCTTAGATGATCTAATGGTCACTGATCTGGGGGAAAGTCTTTTAATGGTTGTGAACGCGGCCTGCAAGGATCGGGATCTATCCTACTTGAAGCGGCACCAAGGGCCGCGGTTTAGGGTGGAGCCACTCACCGATCTTGCCCTACTGGCCTTGCAAGGGCCTGGGGCGCCGCAAGTGCTGCAGCGCCTTGCGCCGGGAGTGGACACACTTGCCTTCATGAGCGCCGGACGGTTTCGCATCGCCAGCCAAGACTGCATCGTGAACCGCTGCGGTTATACAGGAGAGGACGGATTTGAGATCTCCGTGCCCGCCCCCGCCGCACAGCGGCTGGCCCGTGTGCTTCTGGACAACCCGGAAGTCAAACCGGCTGGGCTCGGCGCCAGGGATTCGTTGCGTCTGGAAGCGGGTCTGTGTCTTTATGGCCAGGATCTGAGCGAGCAAACAACTCCCGTGGAAGCGCGACTGGATTGGGTGATAGGGCGGTCACGGCGGCCTGGCGGCACTCGTGCGGGCGGTTTTCCGGGCGCCGCGGTACTGTTCGAGCAGACGGCTCACGGACCCAACACCGTGCGCGTGGGCTTGCAGCCGCAGGGCAAGGCGCCGGTGCGCCCCAAGGTAGAACTGGTGGATAAAGAGAGAAACCGGCTAGGTGTCGTTTCCAGCGGCGGTTTCAGCCCCAATTTGGACCGACCTGTCGCCATGGGATACGTGAGCCGCGCCCACGCCGCCCCCGGTACCCTGCTATGGGCGTGGCGACGCGACCAGTTGCTTCCCATCACAGTCGTCGAGTTGCCTTTCGTGGCGCATCGCTATCGGCGGTGAGTGGGTGGGATCATCCGGACAGTGCTGGCCTAGCGGACTTAGGATGAATACTACGGCGGTGGGAAAGTGCATCGGCGTGGGAGAGTGACCTCTGAAGAGGTTATCATTCTCCGCTAGGAGCCTGTCGGACTTAAGGCGGAACTTTTGATGTGCAAACCGATCGGATCGGCAATGGATTCAATGAGCGAGCGTGCATGAGCCACTTCCGTCAATGCGATCGTGACACACCCTACCTGCT
>JBOIEG010000245.1:0-9821 GCA_050740915.1 Gammaproteobacteria bacterium
CCAAGCTATCGCGTTTCTCGGCGCTAACGCTCAGCGCGCACACCCCGCACGCGACACCCAAACCGGACGCCTGCAACTGGGCTTAGAACCCGTTTTCGGTGGGCCTTAAGTACCTAACCTATGATCACCACCTATTCGCCGCTGCGCCACTTCGGCGTCAAGGCCGGAGACCAGGTTGCAGTGGTCGGGCTTGGCGGCCTTGGGCACATGGCGGCGAAGCTTGCCGACGCAATGGGCGCGCGGGTCACCGTGCTTAGCCATTCTCCGAGCAAACGCGAGGATGCGCTGCGCCTCGGCGCGCAGGATTTCCTGGCCACCCGCGAGACGGCCGTGTTCAAGGAGAATGCTGGGCGTTTCGACTTTATCCTCGACACCGTGTCCGCGCCGCATGACTACAACGCATACCTCAACCTGCTGCGGTGCGACAGCACGATGGTGTTGGTCGGGATGCCCGATCCTGCGTTGCTTGCCGCGGCCCCGCTGATCATGCGCCGGCGCCTGGCCGGGTCGCTCATCGGCGGTATCCGCTAGACCCAGGAAATGCTCGATTTCTGCGCCGAGCACCGGGTGGCGTCCGATGTCGAGGTGATCCCGATCCAGCACATCAACGAGGCTTACGAGCGTATGTTGAAGGGTGACGTCCGTTACCGTTTCGTCATCGACATCGCGAGCCTGAAACAGGCGTGAGGCAAATTACCGGCTACTTCGCACGAAGATGATGCTTCGAGCCTTGCATTTCGTTCCAGCTGGTGTGTGCCGGCGCAGGCGAAGTGGGCGTCGAGGTAACTCTTTAGGAGGTGAATATCATGAAAACGCTAAATAAAATATTATCCGTTTCGCTGCTGAGCCTAACGATCAATTACGCGCTGGCGGCCGGCAGTCCCGGTGTCGAGCACAACACGCAAGCCTTTCTGACTGCGCTGCACAGCGGTGGCGGCAAGCCGATGGAGCAGATGACACCGCAGGAAGCGCGCGCCGTGTTGGTAAATGCGCAAGCGAGCATCAAGCTTGATCTGCCCAAAGCCAATGTCGAAGAGAAAACGATTTCGGCGGACGGTCAGACAATCGATCTGACCATCGTGCGCCCCACGGGTGTGAAGAAGACTCTGCCGGTATTCATGTTCTTCCACGGCGGCGGGTGGGTGCTCGGCGATTTCCCAACGCACGAACGTTTGGTGCGCGATCTGGTCGCCGGCTCCGGCGCGGTGGCGATATTCGTCAACTACACGCCGTCGCCCGAAGCGCATTACCCGATGGCGATCAATCAAGCGTATGCCGCGACGAAATGGGTCGCCGAACACGGCAGAGTAATCAATGTCGACGGCAAGCGTTTGGGCGTTGCCGGCAACAGCGTGGGCGGCAACATGGCGGCGGCGGTCTCTTTGATCGCGAAAGATAAGGGCACGCCGGCAATTCGCTACCAGGTGTTGTTCTGGCCGGTGACCGACGCGCATTTCGAAAACGCGTCCTACCGCGAATTCGCCGACGGTCATTTCCTAACACGCAAACATGATGAAATGGTTCTGGGATCACTACACCACCGATCCCAAACAGCGCCGGGAAATCTACGCCTCGCCGTTGCGAGCGACCACGGAGCAACTGAAAGATCTTCCGCCGGCGCTGGTCCAAACCGCTGAGAAGGACGTGCTGCGCGATGAAGGCGAAGCGTATGCGCGCAAGCTGGATGCGGCCGGCGTACCGGTGACGGCAGTGCGCTACAACGGCATGATCCACGACTTCGGCCTGCTCAATGTGGTCAGCCAAATCCCGGCAACACGCTCGGGCATACTGCAGGCCTCCGAAGCGCTGAAGAGACACCTGCAATGACAGCGAGTCTTATGGGCGCATCATAACCCCGATTAGGAGGTAAATATGGAAACCGTTAAGCAGGTATTGCGCGTGCACCAAAGCGCCTCTACCCATTGGGTGGGCGATGGCTTTCACGTGCGCAATCTTTTCCCCAGTAACGACTTGGGCCAACAGATCAGCCCTTTTCTCCTATTGGACTACGCGGGCCCGACTGATTTCTCGCCGAGAGACAGGCCGCGTGGCGTGGGTGAACATCCCCACCGAGGCTTTGAAACGGTGAGCATCGTTTATCAGGGAGAACTGGAACATAGGGATTCCGCCGGAAATCACGGGACCCTTGGCCCTGGAGACGTGCAATGGATGACGGCGGCTTCGGGAGTTGTGCACGAAGAGATGCAAGAAAGGGGATTCGCGAAGCGCGGCGGCACCGTGGAGATGGTGCAGCTATGGGTCAATCTCCCCAGGGCCTTTAAGATGTCGCCGCCTCGTTATCAAACCCTGCTGAAAGCGCAGATCTCCATCGTCGATCTACCCAAGCAGGGTGGCTCTGTCCGGGTGATCGCCGGTGAGTTCCACGGCATCAAGGGACCGGCCAAGACCTTCACCCCGATCAATCTGTATGACCTGCGACTGAAGGCCGGCCATCAAGCCGGACTTACCCTGCCTGGCGGATACAACACTGGGATCTTCCTGCTGAGGGAACATTGTCTTGAATGGCTCGCATTGCCTAAGAGAAGCTGAGATGGCTTTGTTCGACGCTCAGGGAGAGCGGATTTCCATCGAAGCCAAAGAAGACGCGACTTTATTGGTACTCAATGGCGAGCCGATCCACGAGCCCGTGGCGAGAGAAGGTCCATTTGTGATGAACACCCAAGAAGAGCTCGTGCAGGCAGTAAACGACTACAGGGCGGGCAAGATGGGGCATTTGCATTGAGTTGCTACCCAAATTTGGCGCGACAGCATCAGCTTGACCGCTACACAGAAGACCATTTGAGAACAAGGCATGTTGAAAATCACCACCCAGCGTGAGACCAAGGCTCTGGTCTTGTGGCTGGAAGGCAAGCTGACCGGCCCTTGGGTGCAGGAACTGGAGCGCTGCTGGCGCTCCGCTCTCGACACGCGGCAGGGTGACCCCACCCGCGTGGATTTATCCGCAGTCACCTTCATCGATACAGACGGGAAGACGCTACTGGCTCGGATATACCGGGACGGGGCTGAGCTGGTGGCCTCGGGATGCCTAAACAGGTCCGTTGTAGAAGAGATCATACAGGCAACGAACAAAAAGGAGGTATGATGATAAAGGTGGGTACTGTTCGCGACGAACACAAGGTAGGCTTCCTCGCAGTGAGCGTGAACTAGGATGGCTCATCGTGCCCGAACGCTAAGGCTCCTCGCGGGTGTGGTGGGACTGGGTGGGCTAGCAGGCTGCCAACAAGAAGCGGCTGCTCCGCCCGCCGCCGCCATTTCGCAAGTGGCCATCATCACCGTGGCGATCCAGACGGTGCCCGATGAACCGGAATTCATCGGCCAAACCGAGTCCTCCCGCCCCGTGGAGATCCGATCGCAGGTGACCGGCATCATCGACGAGCGCCTCTTCCGGGAAGGTCGCAACGTCAAGAAGGGCGACCTGCTCTATCAAATCGATCCCGTGCCGTTCCAGGCCGCCGTCGCGAGCGCCAAGGCGATAGTGGCTCAGGCCGAGGCACGGCTGGTGCAGGCCAAGCAAAACCAAGCTCGCGTTAAACCGCTGCTCGCCGAGCAGGCGGTGAGTCAGAAGGACGTGGATGACGCCGTAGCCGAAGAGCTGGCGGCAAAGGCGGCGCTCGATGCGGCTAAGGCCGAACTGGTGAAGGCCCAGTTCGACCTGGACAATACCCGCATCACCGCGCCCATCGCCGGGCTAATCGAGCGGACCCGGGTCTATGAAGGGCGGCTGGTGTCCGCGCAAACCGATCTGCTCACGATCATCCACCGGGTAGACCCCATGTATGTGACCGTCAGCGTCCCGGAGCCCTTCCTACTCAAGCGCCTCAGGGACCGCACCTTGAAGCGGGTCCAGGGGGCGGACGTCTATGACTTGCGCGGGATTATCACCTTCGTGGACGGCACCATCTACCCCCAAGAAGGAAGGTTGGATCTGCTGGATGTGGGACTGCGCACTGCGACCGGGACCCGCGACGTGCGGGTGGTGTTCCCCAATCCCGAGCGGGGTGTGACTCCAGGGGAGCGGGCGTTGCTGCCGGGGCAGTTCGTCAAGGTTCGGTTCACGGGATCGGTTCGCACCGGAGTCGTGCTGGTCCCGCAGCGGGCGGTCCAGGTCGGTCCGGAGGGACCGGCGGTCTATGTCGTGGATGAGGGTGACAAAGTGCAACTTCGCCCCGTCCAAGCCACAAGTTGGCTTCGTAGTCAGTGGCTCATCGAAGGAGGGCTAGGCGAGGGCGAGCGGGTGGTGGTGACCGGCCTGCAATCGATCATGCCGGGATCGGCGGTGCAACCCGTTCCCTATGTCGCCGCTGATGCGGTCCCTCGCGTCGACCCGGCGGATACCGAAACCGGAGGGGTTCCGTGAGCCCCAGCTTTTTCATCGACCGCCCAATCTTTGCCTCGGTCCTCTCGATCGTGATCGTGGTGGTGGGTCTGGTGTCCATGCAGGTCCTACCCGTGGCCCAATACCCCGAGATCACGCCCCCGGTAGTGCAGATCGAGGCCGACTATCCGGGCGCGAGCGCCGAGATGGTGGCCGACGCCGTAGCACGCCCGATCGAAGTGCAGCTTCCGGGCATCGACAATCTTCTCTACTACGACTCGACCAGCACTAACGATGGGCACATGACCCTCCGGCTCACCTTCGAGATCGGGACCGATATCGATATCGCCGCCGTCCAGACGCAGAATCGCGAGAAGCTGGCCGAGCCGCAGTTGCCCCCCGAGGTCGTTCGCCGCGGCATCACGGTGAGAAAGGTTTCCCCGGATCTCTTGGCCGTCCTCACCATGGAGTCTAGCGATCCCCGGCACGACGCCTTGTTTCTCTCGAACTACGCGATCCTGCGGGTGCTCGATAACATCAAGCGGCTGCCGGGCGTGGGGGATGCCTTGGTGTTCGGCGCACAGAGCTACAGCATGCGCTTGATCCTCGACCCAGTTCGGATGGCGCAGCTCGCGCTCACCCCGACCGACATCGCCAACGTCGTCAACGAGCAGAATCGCGATTTTCCCGCCGGTACGGTGGGTCGCGAGCCCGCACCCCTCGGAACCGAGCTCACCCTCCCGGTGATCACGCATGGCCGCATGACGGAGGTGAATGAATTCGAGGAGATGATCGTGCGTGCCCTTCCGAACGGGTCCATGATCCGACTCAAGGACGTGGCGAGGATCGAGCTGGGCGCCCAGTCCTACGATCTCCAGGGGCGGTTCAAGGGCAAGCCGACGACGTTTCTACTGACCTTTCTCTCTCCGGGGGCGAATGCGCTCGATACGGTCAAGCGCATTCGCGCCGAGATGGATGTGCTGTCCAAAAGCTTCCCGCCGGGTGTGAGGTACGACATCCCCTACGACACGACGCGGTTCATAGAGGTTTCGATCCGGGAAGTGGTCAAGACCTTGGGCGAGGCCCTGGTCTTGGTTGTGCTCGTGGTCTATCTCTTTCTACAGAGCTGGCGCGCCACGCTGATCCCCATGGTGGCGGTTCCCGTCTCCCTCATCGGCGCCTTTGCCGGCATGTACGTCCTCGGATTCTCGATCAATACCCTGACCATGTTCGGTATGGTCTTGTGCATCGGGCTCGTCGTAGACGATGCGATCGTGGTGGTCGAAAACGTTGAGCGCCACATGGAAAGCGGGCTCTCGCCCAAGGACGCCGCCAAGAAAGCCATGGAGGAGGTCACGGGGCCCGTGATCGCGATCGTCTTGGTGCTCGTGTCCGTGTTCATCCCCACCGCTTTTCTGGGTGGGATCACGGGCCAGCTCTACCGGCAATTCGCCGTCACCATCGCGATCTCGGTCACGATTTCCGGATTCGTGGCGCTCACCTTGAGCCCGGCCCTCTGCGCCCTGGTGCTCAAGCCCAACCACGTAAGCAAGCGGGGCTTTTTTCGACTGTTCAACCGCTTCTTCGAGTGGACGCGGCAACGCTACACGGCGATGGTCGGGATGAACATCCGGCGGGCGGGACTGGCGCTTGGGATCTTCACCATCGTGATCGGCCTCGCCATCGGTATGTTCGGGGCGCTCCCTGCGGCCTTCCTGCCCGAAGAGGACCAGGGCTATTTCATCACCGTGGTCCAGCTACCGGAGGGCGCCTCAAAACAGCGGACTACGGAGGTCGTGAGCAAGCTCGAACGGTACTATCTGGCCGTTCCGGAGATCCACAGCACCAACGTTCTGGTCGGTCAGAATTTCGTGTTCAGCACCCGCGGCTCCAATACGGCGACCATGTTTACTCCTTTGCGCCTCTGGGATGAACGCACCGGCCCGGACCAACACGTCACGGCGCTCATCAAGAACGCATTCGGGGAATTCGCGAAGCTTCCCGAGGCGCAGGTCCTGGCCTTCAACGCGCCGTCGATCCGGGGGCTGGGGGCGACCGGCGGGTTCTCGGTACAGATCCAGGATCCGGGCGGCGGCGATTTCAAGCAATTCGCCGCCGGCGCTCAGGAGTTCGTCGCGAAGGCCAAACAGAACCCGGCGATTGGGGCCCTTGGGACCAGCTTTCGGGTGAGTTCCCCGCGGCTCTCTGTGCACGTGAACCGGGAACGGGCCAAGGCCCTCGGCGTGCCCATTTCCGAAGTCTTCGACACCCTGCAGGCCTATTTCGGTAACCTCTACATCAACGACTTCGTGAAATTCGGCCGGGTCTATCGCGTGCAGACGGAGGCGGAGGCCCAGTACCGTTCGCGCCCCGAGGATATCGCGAAGATCTACGTCCGGGCCGAGAGCGAACAAGGCTCCTCTATGATTCCGCTCGATGCGGTGGTCACGACGGAATTCACCAGCGGGCCGGATCCGGTGACCCACTTCAACGGATACAACGCCGCCTTGGTGTTGGGGAGCGCGGCGTCCGGATACAGCTCGGGTCAGGCGCTCGATGCCTTGGAGCGTACGGCGCAGGAGGTGCTCGTCCCCAAGGGCTATGCGCTCGACTGGAGTGGGATCTCCTACCAGG
The DNA here is from genome assembly GCA_050740915.1 of Gammaproteobacteria bacterium. Taxonomy (GTDB): domain Bacteria; phylum Pseudomonadota; class Gammaproteobacteria; order JBOHHR01; family JBOHHR01; genus JBOHHR01. Next base: position 6,971 of record JBOIEG010000245.1, read on the forward strand.
AGCGCAAGGTGGGGGCACAATCCGTCCTGGCTTTCGCCTTCGGCCTGCTCATGGTGTTCCTCGTGCTGGCCGCTCAGTACGAGAGCTGGTCCGTGCCGCTGGTCGTGAACTTGGCGGTTCCCTTCGGTATCTTCGGGGCCTTGTCGGCTGTATGGGTCCGCGGCATTACCAACGACATCTTTTTCCAGATCGGCTTGGTGACGCTCATCGGCCTCTCGGCCAAAAACGCCATCCTGATCGTGGAGTTCGTGAACAAGCGCTACCAATCCGGCCTTCCGGTCATCGACGCCGCGCTTGAGGGCGCCAGGCTCCGCTTCCGCCCGATCATCATGACCTCTATGGCCTTCGTCATGGGGGTCACGCCGCTGGTCTTGGCCACGGGTGCCGGGGCCGCAGGCCGTCATTCCATCGGCACCGGCGTGTTTGGCGGTATGCTCGCGGAGACTTGCCTCGCCATCTTTTTCACCCCGGTCTTTTTCGTGCTGAACCGGAAGCTTGCCGAGTTCCTCTCCCGACGACGCGCCACAGGGGTGGGGCCCGTGCCGGCCCGATCCTCGCCGAGCGGAGGACCCTGAAATGCGCGGCTTCGTAGTGGCAAGCGTCGCGCTCATGCTGAGCGCCTGTGCGCTCGGTCCTGACTACGTACGCCCCGATATCGCCACACCCAGCGGCTTTCGTATGGCGAGAGCCGAGGGAGAGTCTATCGCCAATCTGCCCTGGTGGCAGCTCCTGCGCGACGTCGAACTGCAAAAGCTCGTTCGCATCGCGCTCCAGGAGAACAGAGACCTGCACCAAGCCCTCGCAAGCATCGACGAATTTGAAGCGCGGCTTGCGATTGCTCGGATGGACTTCGCGCCCCAAGCAAGTGGAACGGCCAACGCCCCCGCCCTCGGCCGCATGAACGCAACCAGCATCCCAGGTTTTCCTACCCCTTCCACCTACTACATCCAGGGCAATCTCTCCTGGGAGATCGATATCTGGGGGCAGGTGCGCCGGGCGAACGAGGCGGCACGTGCGGACCTCATCGCGCGGGAGGAGAACCGACGGGCGGTGGTTCTGGTGCTGGTGAGCGGCGTGGCCCGGGCCTATTTCGATCTCCGCCAGCTCGATATGCAACTGGAAATTGTTCGGCGCACGCTGCAATCGTGGGAAGAATCCGTCAGAATCGCCCGGGCTCGGCTGCGGCAGGGCCTGATCCCCAGGCTCGATGCCGACCAATTCGAGGCGGAACGGGCGAACGCCGCGTCGCGTGCGGCGGAGCTCAAGCGGCAGATGGTGCAAAAGGAGAACGAGCTGAACCTGTTGCTCGGACGGAATCCCGCTCAGATCCCCAGGGGGCGAGCGCTCACCGACCAGATGCTGCCGCCCGAGGTACCTGCCGGCCTGCCTTCCGAGCTACTCCAGCGCCGCCCGGACATCCTGCAAGCGGAGCAGCAGCTGACCGCGGCCGCCGCCCGGATCGGGGTCGCTCAGGCCGAACGATTTCCGAAGATCACGCTCACAGGGCTCCTCGGTGTCGCAAGCCCGCAACTATCCACTCTCGGGAGCGGAGAGTTTGGAAGCGCTGGCTTCGGCTTGGCCGCGCCTCTCTTCAATGCCCAAGCCTTGGGCTTCCAACAGGAGGCGGCCGAAGCCCAAGCCAAGCAGGCCCTGGCCCAATACCAGCAGACGATCCTGGTAGCTTTCAGGGAGGTCGAGGATGCCCTGGTCGCGGTGGACACCGCCCGGGAGCAGACCGAGGCGCAAGAGAGTCAAGTCGCCTCGCTACGATCGGCCTTGCATCTCGCTGAGCTTCGCTACAAGGGCGGACTCTCCAACTATCTGGATGTGCTCACAGCCAAGCGGAATCTCTTTGACGCAGAGCTTGCGCTCACGGCGACTCAGCGCCTGCACTTGGTGTCCATCGTCCAGCTCTACAAGGCGCTGGGCGGGGGGTGGTCGCCAAGCGACACGCTCCAAAGGATAGGAGAAGGATTGGAGCTAAAGGAGGGCCACTTTAAAGCTGTCCCTGGCGAATTGGCGATTCAAGCCAGCGCCCATGTTCAACTAGCCGCGGCAACAAGCTTGAGCACATGTTCCCGGTTCCCGAACCGGGTCGTCTGGGTCCAGGTGGCTTCCGCGTAGGTATAGTTGGAGGCACCCAAGACGGCCACGTAAATCTGGGCTGAGCGGTACTCTCCAGTCGTGCTGTCGACGATTATAATCTCAAGACTTCTTTGATCTTGCGCATACTCGCTCTCGCTGCCGGCATCTGTGTCCCCTTCCGTTAAGAAAAAAGCACACAATACCGACCAGGGTTATGCGTCGCAGATCGCCCCGAATCCCCTGCTAGTGTAGTGTCCCTTAAATAACTTTACAGTTAAGCCGCCTTCTTTTTTCCCTCGGGGCAGGGTGGATCTGGGCTTGATCTGCTCCATCTTGACCCGCGCCCGCTCTATCTTCTTGATGATGTCCTCGACGGTGGCCGTCCAGATGAAGGGCTTGGGATTTTGGTTCCAGGCTTGCCTAAATTCCTCGATCGACTCTTTTAAATCCGGCACGCTCACGAAGCTGCCGCGCCGGGGCGACCTCCCAGACCTCCCCGATGCCCTGCTCGCGGACCCGCGTGCGCCACAGTTGCACGGTGGGCCGGCTTACGCCGAGTTCTTCGGCGATCGACACATTGTTCTGACCCGTCAGGGCGCCCAAGATAATCCGGCAGCGCAGCGCCACCTGTTGCGGAGTTCCGTGTGCGGATCCCCATGTCTCCAGCGGCGTGCGTTCAGCCGGCTGCAACTTGATCGCTACGCTGGTGTTCGGCATGAGCGAGACCATAGCAATCACTGGAAAGTCTGTAAAGTTATTTAAGGGA